>CAYGQU010000015.1:0-16112 GCA_964352045.1 uncultured Planctomycetaceae bacterium | reverse complement strand
TGTAACAACAACGTTGAGCGAAGGTTGGCATCACGCGATTGGTGTGATTGATCTTACTTCGGGAACTGATTCTGTCGCCCTTTATGTCGATAATGTTTTGGTCGGAACCCAATTGATGCAGAACATTAATGATTGGGCTGGCGGAAATCCAATGGGGCTTGGAGAAGGTTCAAGCTCAGTAACGGGAGTTTCTTCAGGAATCGGCAACACCTACCACTCCGAAATTGCCCTAGCTCGTTACTATGCAAATACAGTATTTGGTGTTTCAGAAGTCGATCAGAACTTCCAATGGCTGCTTTTTGATGAAGTCTCGAGTGAAGGAGTTCCAAGCGTTACGCTTGCTGTCGATGGAGCCTATATTCAAGAACTCGGTTCTCAGCTTCAAGTCGATGTTCTTGATACGGTTCAGTTTGATCGACTCGTTGCAACGGGCGATGCCCAACTGGCGGGAGATTTGGTTGTTCAAGCATCAGAAGGGTTTGATCCAGAGCTTGGTGATAGCTTCGAGTTGCTTTCAGCAGCTACCGTTTCAGGGGAATTTGATTCATTGCAATTGCCAAGTCTAACCAATGACATGATGTGGCAAATTTCTTACACACCGAACTCGGTACAGATGCAAGTAACCATCGCAGGGGACTACAACGGAGATGGGATGGTCGATGCGGCAGATTACACGGTTTGGCGTGATTTATTCGGCCAAAGTGTATCCGAGTTTACCTCAGCAGATGGCGATGGTGACGGAGTCGTTACCGCAAATGATTATTCGATTTGGGTGACAAATTATGGTCAGCAAATTTCCTTCTCACAAACGACAACAGTTCCAGAAACTACAACTTTAATAAGTACGGTTACAACGATTTTACTTATGATATTCCAACGTATGCGATAATGCCCCACGGTGGTCGTGCTTCGACATGCTTGGTTGAACAAACAGAGAAATACAATGGCATCAAACGATCAAGACCTAGCCAAATCTGCTAAGCTATGGCTATTTCATTTTGCATTAGTGGCTGCCTCTGGATTAGTTTTCTGCCAATCACTGAGGGCTCAAAGTCCGTCAGACAAACTTGGTTGGGCTGGAGGGGGAAATATCCAGGGTGAGGTCAATCCCTCTAACGCTAATTGGTATTACAGCTGGTGGCACAATAAACCAGCAGGAAACGCCAACGCCAATGCTGAGTGGATTCCATTAATTAAATACGTTAATGGAAATTTTCAGAATAATCTCAATATCGTTGCTGGGTACAACGACGTAGATACGCTATTGGTTCTAAATGAACCCGAGCGTGTCGATCAGTCGAATGTTTCTGTTGCTACGGCACTGAGTGTTTGGCCACAAGTTCAAACGACTTTACCCAATCATAAATTGGTAAGCCCTGCCGTTTCTGATACACAAGATGGTCGGGATTGGTTGGATGCCTTCTTTGCACAAGTGGATGCGTCCAACGGCAATGCCGACCCCAATGACGATCTGCGTGTTGATGCAGTTGCCTTCCATTGGTACGGATCAGATAGCGCAAATAATCCGGTCGGGGCAGCCAATAACTTTTTGAATCGTGTTGACTGGTACCATACCCAGTACAACCGCCCCGTATGGATTACGGAATTCGCTATTCACGATTGGAATGAAAACGAAACCGATGCAGCGATATTAAATGCCAATCGGATTTTTCTGGAAACGGTTATTCCCGGACTCGAAAGCAGAAGCTACGTCGAAAAATATGCCTATTACAGTTATTTCGATGATGCCAAGCTGTTTGAAGGGAACCCCGTTACACCGAATGGCCCCGGAGATGTCTATGTCGGTACATTACAAGCGGGCGAATCCTTTGACCTAGATGGCGTTAGCCAGGGTACCGATGTGTTTTACTTTCGTGGTGGTGAGCTTAAAAACGAGGGGGCTGTACTCGGAAGTGCCTTGCGTGCATTGGATACAATCGAAGGTAGCAGTACGATCGGTGGTAGTTCAGATTGGGCTTTGACAGGCGATAGTTTTGTCCGTGTCCGAGCTAATAGTACTCTTACAAAAACAGGGGCCAACACGATTACCTGGCAGTATGCCAATAACGACATTGATGGGGATCTGAACGTAACAGAAGGAACTCTATACGTAGATGGGGGTTCGTTCGAGGGGGCAGGCACTACCCGCGTTGCTGAAAATGCCACGTTAGAATTTCGCGCTCCTGGAGGTAGGGGCAGCTATCTTCTTGCAGGACAAGAGCTAGAGGTCTCGGGTACTCTAACCGGTAGTTTGTTAATTGCAGATGGAACAACCCTTACAAGCACGAGTAGTAACGCCCTTGTCTCCGGTATCGTGACGGTGAGCAACGCAACAATCAATGTTGGCGGAAATGGTTTTAATGAAGCGGTGATTACTGAGTCGCATGTTACGAATGGCTTGCAACTCAACTTTGATGCTGGTCATGATACACCTGGCGATGCTGAGTGGACCAACGTAGTTGATCCTGCAAACAGCATAGCATTTGATAATCCTGCTACTCCAAACTTAGTCAACGGAGATGCATTTCCGGCATTGACGGTTGCCTATTCACCATTAGCTACTGGTGGTGCCGCGGGACTTGCTAATTATTTTGAGACAAACGGTCCTCGTAGCCGACAGGATGCATCATTCGAAGTTGTTTTTGAGGTTGACGGTACTTCAACTGGCAGCGATCAGGTTATTTTAGAGACCGGTGGAGCAGGCCTTGGTGTTGCTTTTGTCATGAATGGTAGTGAGCTTCGCTTCAATGTTGATGGTTTAGGAGTGGATTCGGATATCGATTTATACCACAACTTAAGTGATGGTTGGCACCAAGCGGTTGGGGTGATTGAACTTGATACCACTGGAAATCCGATTGGAGATTCAATTACTCTCTACATTGATGGAGAACAGGTGGGAAACATCACTGGCCAGGTGATTGATGACTGGTCAGGAGGCAATCCGCTTGGTATTGGTGATGGTGCTGATTCAGCAACGGGTGTTTCGACAAGCCCTGGTGAGGTCTTCGAGGGGCAAGTAGCAATTGGGCGATTCTATGGAAACACTGCCTTATCAGCTGCGGATGTTGCACAAAACTATCGGGCTCTGACGGGAGAAGGGGTGGCAAGCAGCATGCACTTCGACTCGAATCTCTCGCTTAGTAATAATTCCAACCTGCAACTTGATATTTCTGCAGGTGGTAGTGCCGATAAATTGCTCGTGGACGGTCAACTTGGTCTGATTGACGTTGATTTGGAGGTGTCCCAAGTCGGTAACGATCCGATGGCTGCTGGTGAGATATTCGATCTGTTCGATGCAGCAATCGTCAGCGGTGATTTTGATTCTATTACGCTTCCTGCGCTTGAAGCTGGCCTCATGTGGAATGTTGATTCCTTATCATCGACTGGCGAGATCTTAGTCACCCTTGCAGGCGACTACAATGGAGATGGGAACGTCGATGCCGCTGACTACACGGTATGGCGCGATTCTGTGAATCAGCAGGTCACACCCTACACAGCGGCTGATGGTAATGGGGATGGACAAATTGATGTGCAGGATCAGCAAGTCTGGGCCGCCAACTATGGCGCGACTATTGTCGGTTTTGGGCAGAATTCAGCTTCGACTTCGGTACCAGAGCCAAGTGCAATCGTACTGTTGTTATGGTTGATTGCTCTTGGTGCTTCGTTACTAAGTCGGCCGACGTTGCAAGAAGTTGCCACCTAGGAAATAGTCAAAATCCTAATAATTACTAAGAATAGTAAATCTTATGCCAAATAAAATATTACGACGTGAATTCCTGGCCACTTCAGCAGCAATCTTAGCCAGCTCCAATTCGGCTTTCGCTGCGCGGTCTGTTGAGAAGAGCTCGTCAAAAAAAGGTTGCTGTTTCGTTTGTAAGCCTCAAAGTCAATGCTTAGAGAAGACGGAAGCACTTAACGCAAAGTGGTTGTATACCTGGGGTAGCGATCGTCCCGAAGGATTGCCTAAGCAGATTGAATTTTCCCCTATGATTTGGGGTAACTCTCCCGAAGAAAAATTGTCAGCTAGAATTGAAGCGATGCGACCGCTGGTTAAGTCTGGTGAATTGCAATACCTCATGGGATTCAACGAGCCTGATCAGAAAAGCCAAAGTAACATGACGGTTGATCGGGTGCTTGAGCTTTGGCCAATTCTAATGGATCTTGGAGTTCCACTTGTTAGCCCTGGCTGTGTGCATTATCTTCGGTTTTGGATGGTTTAATTCATTGAAGTAGTATTAAAACGTATGCTTCTTTTTGATTATATTGCTTTTAATTCTTAAGGAGGACCGAGCGCTCCGGTACTTCTCAATCGGCTAGAAAAAGTATCAACAAGATTCGGTAGGCCGGTTTGGATAACGGAATTTGCCGTTGGCGATTGGAAAGCTACCACACCAGAAGAGAATAAGCATAGCACAGGAAGCGTTCAGGCTTTTATGAAACAAGTTTTGCCAGCCCTTGAGGCCGCGCCGTTCGTAGAGCGTTATGCTTGGTTTTCAGCCTCTCAAACTAACAAGGCACTCGGCACATCGGCCCTATTTGACCAAAATGGTGATTTAACTCGCCTCGGAAAGATCTATGCAAAAGCTTAGAGTCCCAATTGGTGGAAAGGTTCTTTCGGTTGCCTTATCTAGTCTAGGATTAAAGCCGATGCAAAAAAGGAAAGCCAATAGGTTGTTTTTCTTTATTAGTCGTTGCATGGTTCTGCTCATTGTTGCTTTGTCAGCGGAAGGCGCATTCGCTCAATCTTTGTTAGAGCAACCTTCTGCACAGGATGCAGAGGAATCATACCAGCTTGTTTGGGCTGATGAATTCAACCAAGATGGCCCACCAGATGCGAAAAATTGGAGATTTGAAAAAGGCTTTGTCCGCAACAAAGAGCTACAGTGGTATCAAGAAAGTAATGCTCGTTGCAAAGATGGACTCTTAGTTATTGAAGCAAGGCGTGAGGAAGTAGCCAATCCAGACTATTCTTTTCAGAGCAAAGGCTGGAAAAAAACTCGTTCACATGCTGAGTACACTTCATCTTGTATATCGACAAGCGGTTTACACAACTGGACCTACGGAAGGTTTTTGGTTCGAGCGAAAATTGATTCTCGTCAAGGCCTTTGGCCCGCTATTTGGACGGTAGGCGAAAACGGCCCATGGCCCGAATGTGGTGAAATCGACCTTATGGAGTGTTACGAAGGCCACCTATTAGCGAACGCCTGTTGGTCGAGTGGTAAGCAATGGAAGCCAGTTTGGGATGCGAAAAAAATTCCCCTAGAAGAACTTGGCTCTTCCGAATGGACTTCAAAATTTCATATATGGAGAATGGATTGGAATTCGGAACGAATTGAGTTGTTTGTTGATGATCAACTGCTAAATACAATCAATTTCAAAGATATTATTGATGAAAAGCACAATCCGTTTCACGAGCCTCATCATCTATTACTAAATCTAGCAGTGGGTGGCAGTAAAGGGGGAGATCCCTCATCGACTACTTTTCCAGCCAAATTTGAAGTGGATTACGTTCGTGTCTATAAGTTGAAGCAATAATCGGTTTGCCTTGGCCATTGCCACAGAATAGATACTTCAGTGAAGCCTTACTTCTACAGTGTCTCTATTCGACATCGCTTTCTTCGATAGAGCTTCACGTCATCAGCGTTACAATTACACTGATACTGAATCTTATTTTGCTCACCTACTTCTCTTAAGGGTCTTGGCATTGAACAGATTGCCTGCTGGGATGCAAGGCACATCCACACGAAAAGTTCTCTTTGCCGATAACGCATTCTTAATCCTAGGTCGCTAATATCTGTCGCACTTTAATTGCTATTAGTGAAGGCTAAACCGCAGGCCTTAGTAATGCTCCAGTAATGTTCTTTTACCGATCGCACCCTATCACAGACATTCTACAAGAAGAGATTCGGACTAATTCTTTGCTTGTTTTTTCTAATAACAAACGATTCATACGCCGCAAATAAAGATGCGATATGGGGAGGAGGATTTGGGGTTTAGTCCGAAGCAACTCAGTGGGACATAGATCCAATTGGCCTTGGCCTGCTATCGAAAACCTGTCCCAGTTGTTATGAAGGTTTTACCTTAACTGGAGACCTTTAATATGAGTACGAAGCGACGTCGTCGTCATTCACCCGATCAGATAGTCCGCAAGCTTCGCGACGCGGATGCGATGCTTAACGCCGGCAAGGATCTTCCCGCAGTGCTGCAAGCATTAGAACTGAGCGAGTCTACGCTTGAGCGTTGGCGAAAGCAGTACGGTGGGATGAAGTCGGAAGAGGCGGTACGCCTCAAGAAGCTTGAGGATGAGAACAAGCGTTTGAAGCAGTTGGTAGCCGATTTATCGCTGGACAATCAAGCTTTGAAGATTGTTGCGGAGGGGAATTTCTGAGCCCTTCACGAAAGCGAATCGCCGTAGCGAAGCTGCGTCAGCAGCTTTGTCTTTCCGAAAGAAGGGCATGTCGAGTGATTGATCAGCCACGAAGTAGTCAACGGTATCAATCGAAGCCACGCAGTGGTGATCCTCGATTACTGAAGCGACTATTACAGCTGGTGCGTAGTCGTCCACGTTTCGGCTACCGCCGCATCGCGGCGTTACTGCGAAACGAAGGGTACGCGGCAAGCGAGTCACGGATTCTTCGCTTATGGCGTCGTGAATTGCTTAAAGTACCGAGAAAGAAGCGTAAACGAAGACGTTTATGTGTGAAAGAGAATGGTTGCGATCGACTCAAAGCAACGCATAAGAACCACGTTTGGGCATGGGACTTCGCGTTCGATAAGACCGCAGGCGGTACGCAACTAAAGTGGCTGAGTATCGTCGATGAGCATACGCGTGAGTGTTTGGCTCTGAAGGTTGATCGAGGCATTACGAGCGAAGATGCTATTGATACGCTTGCCGAGCTGCTGGTCATGCACGGCGTACCCGAGAATTAACGAAGTGATAATGGTCCTGAGTTCATTGCTAAGAAACTACAAGCATGTCTGGTGAAGGTTGGTGTAATGACTCGGTACGTCGAACCAGGATGCCCTTGGCAGAACGGCTATGCCGAAAGCTTTCACAGCCGTCTGAGAGATGAATTCTTAGCGGTTGAGCTGTTCGATAACTTGGCGGCCGCGAGGAAGTTAACCAACGCTTGGCGAGAGGATTACAACCAACACCGGCCCCACGGATCGTTAGGCTACCTCACACCAGCAGAGTTCGCAAAACAGAGCAGTTCTTCCGTTCGGCCTATGGCCTCACCAAAGAACTGCAGACAAACTACCCTATACTTAACTTCATAACCGGTGGTACAGAAAATTGATGCTGGTCAGTTGTCGGATACTCATAGACGGCAAAGTATCCGACTTGCATGCTTGGCCATCACTGGCAAGACATTCTCTAGTCTTGAAAATATTTTCGCAATAAGTGGCCCGTGAACTATGAAATAAGTTAGTTTGCTAGGCCAATTCTTTGTGTGCTGCAAGCTATATTCGAGAAGAAATATCGAATGTAACAAGAATATCCCCATGATAGCGGAGTGGTAAAATAATATTTCCCCTGAAAACACGTTGTTATTGCATTTTATTTAGAAGCTTAGGCTGGGCTCCATCTTACGAGTGCTTTTGATGTCGTTAAACTTGAGGAGTCACTCTATATTTACTGACGAGTGAAACCTCTCTGATTGACGACGCAAGGAAACCCGCACTTTCGATTAGCATTTCGTAATATGAGCAAGACGCCAGAACACCAACGATTAGCAGAGAACACCGACCGGACTCAAAACTGGAAACGATGGGGACCTTATCTTTCTGAACGCCAGTGGGGGACTGTTAGAGAAGATTACTCTTCCAATGGCGATTCATGGCGAGATCTGCCACACGAACAAAGCCGTAGTCGTGCCTATCGTTGGGGTGAAGATGGATTACTTGGATTTACCGATCGGCAGTGCCGGCTCTGTTTCTCAATAGGCCTGTGGAATGGTCAGGACCCTATTATTAAGGAACGACTGTTCGGTCTCACAGGTCCTCAGGGCAATCATGGCGAAGATGTAAAAGAATACTATTACTATCTCGATTCGACACCGACTCACTCTTATGCAAAGGGACTCTATCGTTATCCTCAGGCGGAATACCCCTATGAGCAGCTAGTAAAAGAAAATGCCAAGCGTAGCAAGCTTGAACCTGAATTTGAGTTAGTCGATACGGGCATTTTTAATGAAGGTCGTTATTTTGATGTGCAAGTTGAGTATGCTAAGGAGGGTCCTAATGATATTGCGGCACGCATCACTGTCACCAACCAAGGACCTGACCAAGCTGAGTTATGGTTGCTGCCAACGCTTTGGTTTCGTAATACCTGGATCTGGGGGTGCCGCCACGAAGGGTGTTCTCTCAAGCCCTCGATACGAAAAAAAACTGAGACTGAAGTTGAGTTACGGCACGAGTCGCTAGGCAGCTTTCGAGCAGCTTTTGGTGACCATCCGGAGGGTGAAGAGCACGAGTTGCTTTTTACCGAAAATGAAACTAACTCAGAATTGTTATTTAATACACCAACCTACACCCCGTATGTTAAGGATGCTTTCCATCGTTATGTAGTCAATGGCGAAGCGGATGCCATCAACCCCGAAGGCCGTGGCACCAAAGTTGCTTCTTGCTATCATTTAGATATTCCCTCGGGTGAGAGTCGAAAGGTCACATTTCGACTTGCAGAAGAAAAAGTTGACGACATATCGAAGAAAGAAAACATCAATAGTTTTCAACCACTATCTACCAAGGTTGATAGTCTCTTCGAGCAACGCGTAGCCGAGGCAGATGCTTTTTACGATACCGTAATTGACCCCTCGATAGATAAGCAGCAGCGTCAAGTCTCTCGACAAGCCTATGCGGGGCTTTTATGGACCAAGCAATTCTATCACTACATCGTAAAAGACTGGCTTGATGGCGACCGAGACGTTGCTGATCCACCTGCTGAAAGAAATTTAGGACGCAATCATCAGTGGAAGCATCTTTATGCCCGAGATATTCTCTCGATGCCAGACAAGTGGGAATACCCTTGGTTTGCGGCCTGGGATCTTGCTTTCCATATGATTCCCATGGCAAGAATCGACCCTGAATTTGCCAAACGACAGCTATTAGTTTTATTGCGTGAATGGTACATGCATCCCAACGGCCAGTTACCCGCCTACGAATTTGCTTTTCATGATGTGAACCCACCAGTGCATGCTTGGGCTTGTTTTCGTGTTTATCAAATGAGTGGCACGCCGGGCAACCGAGATCATGCCTTTCTCGCCAACGCGTTTAAGCGGCTACTATTGAATTTTACTTGGTGGGTTAATCGACTAGATGAAAGTGGCGATAACGTCTTTGCTGGTGGCTTCTTAGGACTTGATAACATTGGCCTCTTTGACCGATCAAAGGGTTTGCCCGATGGAGCGCGGCTCGAACAATCTGATGGCACTGCATGGATGGCATTTTACTGTGGAAATATGCTGTCGATGGCACTCGAACTTGCTCGTGAAGATTCTTCTTACGAAGATATGGCCTCGAAATTTTTCGATCATTTTGTGCGAATTACCGAAGCGATCAATACTCGTGATGGAACCGGTCTTTGGGACGAGAAAGAAGGTTTTTACTTCGACCAACTTCATCTCGATAACAAAGTAATCCCTTTGCAAGTAAGATCACTAGTTGGCTTATTGCCATTAATCGCTGTCGAAGTGCTTGACGAGGAACTTATCAATCGTTTACCCGATTTTCGGGGACGGCTCGATTGGTTTCTTAAATATCGACATAATTTGAAGCAACATGTAACGATTACCCAAAGCTCCGCTGATACTGACAGCCGAATGCTGTTAGCTATCCCTTCACGCGAAAAACTTCAGCGAGTACTGAGCGTGCTGTTAGAAGAGTCGGAGTTTCTATCTCCCTATGGAATTAGATCTCTTTCTAAACGCCATGAATCTGAGCCTTTTGAATTAACAATTCGCGGCGAGAAACATCAGATTGCTTATGTGCCGGGTGAATCAGATACTTATATGTTCGGCGGCAACTCAAATTGGCGAGGCCCTATCTGGTTCCCCACTAACTATTTGTTAATCGAATCGCTAGAAAGCTACTATGAATTTTATGGTGATTCGTTGCGTGTGGAATGCCCAACAGGTTCGGGTAACTACATGAATTTGCTTGAAGTGAGTAATGACCTCAATCGTCGTTTGGCAAGAATCTTCTTACCGCATAACAAGTCGGGACGGCCTTGCTTGGCTCGATCCCATTCGCCTGAGACGTGTCCTGACAACTGGCAGGGTGAGCTTTTATTCTATGAATACTTTAATGGTGATACTGGCGAGGGATTGGGCGCAAGTCACCAAACCGGTTGGACTGCACTGATTGCCAGTTGTATTGAAAAACTCAACGCAGAATAAGTTGTTTTTTCATCAACTCGTTGAGAATACGAATTGCTTCAACTAATTTTACCTTGTGCATGCCAAAGCGATTCTTCGCCAGTTAAGCCATGTAACGTGTTAGCAATTTTGGCTGTCAGCTTTAGTGCCTTGTTAAGTGCATCGGCCCAAGGCCCTTTTTGGGCACGTTCCCAACCTGCCCTAGCACGAGATATAGCATCTTGCTCATCTGCATTTTCGATCATTGCCAAAGGATCGTTGGGAAGAAGGTCGTAATACGATCGAAACATCGTCGTAGCTGCAAAAAAAGATCGTAGGCCATATTGGTCGGCAAGCGCTGCTTGAAGTCTTAGGCACGCATGCTCGTGAACTCTTTTGCTCGAATCAAAATTGCTTAGCCCCCAATCAATCAGCTTCATGCTGGCAGGTCCTTCGCATAACGCATGGCATAATTCATGCAAAATCATTTGTGCTAGACAGTCATCACGATCTAGTGTCTCATCGGTTCCGATCGTCAGTATCCCCTTGCCATCCCACGAAGCATTCACCTCTACGCTACGTTTAATTCTAATCCCCATGCACTCGGCTGCATGGGTCCAAATAATTGATAGAGGATCGACGTAAGTCTTATTGATTTGTCGCACTTTATTCGAAACCAGAATTTCATCAGCATGCAAGGAAAAGTAATATTGTTTAGCAACCACATGATCGTCTGCAGATAAGCGTCAAGATTTTTTAACTGGTAGTCCCTCGGCGGGAAATTTATGGGCTAGAAGCCAACGTTCCCACCAGGCTGCCGGCCGCAGATGCGAATCATCTGCCGAGACCTTATGCAGTTTCCCAGTACGGGTATATAGAAGCAAGGTTTTATCATCGACCCAACTACCTACAGCCCAGTATTTATCGACAAAATAGCTATATGTTTCTCCACGTTTGGCTGCATTGATACTTTTGGCACGAGGTCCAGGTGAATCGCTAATTTTTTGTTTGGTGTAGATGACCCAATCTCCTGGCTTAAACCGCTTCATATGCTGTCCCAGCCTGCATGTGGTTGAACTAATCCTCATTGAAACCATGATCTACTTAAATTATCGCTTTCGTCACTATATCACAATAACGACTTGCAGCGACTTTTGAGAATTTTTATCGCTCAC
Organism: uncultured Planctomycetaceae bacterium; assembly: GCA_964352045.1. GTDB lineage: Bacteria > Planctomycetota > Planctomycetia > Pirellulales > Lacipirellulaceae > CAYGQU01. The sequence goes on along the minus strand of CAYGQU010000015.1, from coordinate 4,585 downwards.
TTCAGAAGTTCTTGATGTATAGATTGGGCTTGTCTAGTCTTGTTTGGCATGAAAAATATACCTTAACAAATCTCGCGGACAGTCGGTGCTTTCTTCAGGACCTTACGGGCGACTCGATCAGTGTAAATTCTGGCAACTGCTAGGTCAAACTTGTTAAAAGCTGCTACGCCGATTTGCTTATGCGTAGATTTTTTTGACAAGAGGACTGGATAACGTCAATAAAAAACAAGAAGTTCACTGTCGGCTGCTGGTTTCCGATGGATAATCGGTAACTCCAAAAAGAACCATGCAAACCCTGTTGGTGAAGCAGGTTTTTCAGAAACGACTAGCATCTTTGAATGTTAACTCACATGTCTTAGACCATTCGTAAAATATCGCGGATTCAATCTATGATGACAAGTAATCTTGTCATCCCAGATCGACTAAATAGTGGCATGCAATAAGATGCAAGGCTAGCGGGCTAGAAGGCCAGCACAGAATTAAGCAACTGAAATCTTCAATTCTATCTTCCCCATAACTTTTCGTACTCAGCTTCATCGACTTCGCGTTGTTCCATGTTAAGAAACCCAATCATCCGCTTATCGTTGATGCCGACAGCTTCATAGACAACTGGTTCGGTACTACCCTGACCTCCCAGGACAGAGTAACGAACTTTAAGAAACTCGCCATCTCGCTCGCTATAGAATAATTTGTCGATTTCGGCAGGATCAATGCCAATGCGGATAAGTTTTTTTAATGGGTAATTACGAATGAAATCCTTGAACTCGGCCTCTTCTTTTGGGCCTTTCCAATCATGTTTCATTTGATAGGCAAAGTATAGATTGACGAGTCGCTGCATATTGTTTGAATTAGCTTCACTGACTGCGTCTTGCGCGTTGTTACTGCTTCCGCATCCTACTAATCTGCTACCGATTATCAAAAAAACAAATAGTTTGATCACGATTTGTTTAATGCCTGCCATTGATTTTTTTCTACGACCCATAAAATTATTTGAATTAGCTAGCGGCATTGATGCGTTTCAAGAATGGAATTGATTAGGTGTCTTATAGCGCGGCTATCGAACCATCTTCACGTTTGCCGAGCTGATCGAGAATAGCTTGATCGACAGAATAGCTGATGGAACGAGTCGATCCATCACCAAAGAGTGCATTGATACCCCCTGAGTGTGCGGCTCCGAAACCAAGTTCTACTGACTGAGTACCCGGCCTTCCGCGTGATGCGTAATCGTTTCGCGCCGGTATGAGTTGCCCTCCACTTTTGAAATTAAACATTCTCATGTGCGGCCAATCGGCGCCTGTGTAGTACCCATAAATTTCCCAGTAAGGCCAGGGGCTGGCATCGGGAATCGAATAGAAGTCAGATTGGACAGCTTTTTCGGCTAGCATGATAGTTTTTGAAGTACCATCGGTAACAGCGGCAATATCAACTTTTGGGAACTTCCAAACTTGAGGAGGATTGGTTTTGACATTGACTTGGCCTGCTTTAACAAGAATGCCTGTCCAAACAGCGGCTTCTTTTTTGCCATCAAGAGGTCCACGGTCGTCTTGCCACTCGAATCCGAGCCAATCCGGGTCATCCCAGCTAGCCATCACGCCTGCGTAGTCACCCAAGGCATATATGTCGGTACCAAGTATTGCAAAACGAGATCCACGTGTTGGACAGGTGTATTGCGATACGGGTATTTCAGAAAGTCCCGTATCTAAAAAACCAACATTGGCATTTCGATCTCCCGAACGCAATTGCTGTAGGTTCTGATGCTCAAGGTAAGGTAGTAACTGATACATCCAGCTAGCGCCTTCAAATCCGAATTTTGCTTTCTCTTGTTCGTCTTCATTATAGAACAAGGCGACGGGGCCTCCGGCAGTTGGATAGGTGCCGAAGGTGGATTCAAAGTTAAGGGCTGCCAACCCAATTTGTTTAAGGTTATTTACACATTGCGAACGTCTTGCTGCTTCTCGAGCTGCTTGAACAGCAGGTAGCAGTAGAGCAACCAGTACTCCAATAATGGCAATCACAACCAAAAGTTCAACGAGAGTAAAAGCGCGAGACTGCTCGAAGCAGGCCCGATATTTAAGTTTGTGGAACATGTCCTTTCCTGATAGTTGTAGTGGGTCGAGAACTCGTTACCCTGATAAGATGTCTTTCCCTATCTTAGCCGAAAGTGGCCAAAACGGGTACGAGTTGAAACTGTTTCTTGTCGTATAACGTAGATTGCAAACTAACCAGGCGAGTTGTTTTGTTGCTAGGCTATTTTAGCGATTGGCCTAGCTGAGCGATTGGTGCGAGCGAAGAGATAGACAGAACAAGAAAGAAAACTCAGTATCTTCTTCATTGCCTATCTGAAGCGTTCTTAAGTTGCCTTGCTATAAGAGATACTTAGAATGAAGCTAGTCGTATTATTTACAATACAAACGAGAATAACCAATGGAATTTATTAAGCTAACTCCTGCTTTCATGCTAATGAGTTTGTTCCTGGGTTGTGCACGTCCCGCACCGGTTGAAGAAATCCAGGTTGCTAACGAAGTATCAAAAGTCTCCTTAGAAGAATATGTTGCTGATGCTAACGATTGGCCAGGTTGGCGTGGACCGAATCACGATGGTTCGACTCTATCGTCACCCCCTCCTAAGGAGTGGAGCGAAGTTGAGAATGTGGTATGGAAAACCGCGGTGCCAGGACGTGGACATGCGTCTCCCGTAGTACGGGCTAATCTGGTAATTCTTAGTACAGCGATCGAGGAACTTCAGCAGCAGTTGCTAATTGCTTACTATCGCAAAACGGGTGAAGAGGCATGGCGGGTCATTTTACACGAAAAGGGATTTCCTACCGATGGCGAAATGCACCTGAAAAGCACCAACGCGAATGGAACGGTTGCCTGCGATCAAGAGCATGCCTATATCGCGTATCTTAATGATAATGCGATTGTTGCTTCGGCAGTCGACTTTAAGGGAAAAATTGTATGGCAAACAAAACTTGGCCCTTTTAACTCAAAATTTGGCTACGCACCTTCTCCGATTCTCTTTGGTCCCTACGTTATTTTTGCAGCTGACAATAGTGGTGGAGGTTACCTTGCTGCTGTGAATCGAAAAACGGGAGAAATCGCGTGGCGGAAACATCGCTCTAATGTGAGTACCTATTCCTCTCCTGTGGTCGCCAATATGGCTGGAAAGGATCAGCTTCTAATAAGTGGTGGTGATGAAATTAGCAGCTACGATCCATCGACCGGTGAAAAAATTTGGTCATGTCCGGGGGCATCGGAAGCAACTTGTGGGACAGTTGTTTGGAAAGGAGATACCGTATTTTGCAGCGGTGGATATCCAGGTCAGCAAACCTTGGCTGTCAAAGCAGACGGTAGTTCAGAGATTCTCTGGTCGAACAAAACAAAAATTTACGAGCCATCGATGCTTGTCGTTGGTGATGAACTCTATGCCACCAGTGACAAGGGTATCGTCTATTGTTGGAATGCTAATACAGGCAATATGAATTGGAAGAAACGGGTTGGTGGTTCCTTTAGCGCTTCGCCGATCTTCTGCGATGGATGCATTTATGCTTTGAATTCGTCTGGTGAAATGATTGTTTTCAAAGCGACAGCTGAGGGTTACCAAGAGCTGGCAAGAAATCAGCTTGGCGACGACGGTTATGCTTCACCGGCTCTTTGCAATGGAAGCTTGTACTTACGAATTGGAGAAGGCGAAGGAAGGGATAGGCAAGAGCATCTCTACCGCATTGCTAGCCAATTCCGAGATGAAACCAAAGTAATAGATCCCTAAGTTATAACTAAGCATCGTATTGGTAACAGCCTTACTTTAAGCCGTAGTGACGGTTCAAGAGGTGAATTGCCATGCACTGCCACCCACTTTGTCATCGCAGAGACACGGCCTGTCTGATGACGCAAGCAGTAAAATACCGTGAAGGTTTAGAGATTGCGCTTCTAGCAATTGGCTCATTCAATTCTCTGAATGCAATGGAAAAGCATCATTAGGACGCGAAGGGACCGCATTCTTCTGATTCAAGCTTAAACGGAGACTGTGATAACAGTTATGCTTTTATTACCTATTTCATTGGTAACTCGTTAGTTTATACTTGTTGTCCGTTTGGTAGTAACTATTAATGAAGACGTATAGATGACTTGGGCAACTTACCACAGCTACTGCGAGCAAATCGAACGATGGCTTGAAATGGAAGGGGCTGCCGAGCGAGCACGACTAGTCGAGCGACGCCAAAAAAAACAGCGTGGTAATCCCGAGAAGTCGGGCGAAACGCTCGTCAACTTGCGAATTATTGATAACCGTTCAGGGCTAGCTGGCAGAAAGCTAATCGATTTCGCAAAGCCAGCCTCCGACCGATTGCCGATGAATCGCTTGAAGGTGGGATCACCTGTTATGGTCTCTCGTGAGGATCGGCTGGATCAATCGGGTTTGCCTGGTGTCGTAAGTCAACGCAAGTCGGATTCGATTCAGGTTGCACTAGATCAATGGCCCGATGGCAAACATTTTCGGATCGACCTTTCTCCCGACGAAAGAACTCGCATCAAACAGCTTGCAGCCTTGGTGCGTGGTAAGCAACTCGAAGGCTCGAGAGCAAGGC
>CAYGQU010000014.1:8765-16253 GCA_964352045.1 uncultured Planctomycetaceae bacterium | reverse complement strand
ATGGAATTCATTAAACCGCCCTTCCGGATCGCGTCGATAAAATGCAACCCTAAATGGCAATTCCCCGGCATGAGTCTTGATCGATTTCCCTGATATCGTTTCAGAAGTCTCAAAGACTAACGTTGCAACTCGTGTTTCATCGGGCTTGATAATTAATGCTCGGTCGGACAGTTCATCGAACGATGAATCGAGAATTCTTAATTGATGGTTTCCGATACGGTGAGCCCATTCTTCGGAAGATAAAAGTATTTCTTGCGATGGAACCACTAGCACACGGTCTGACCGATTCGTAAAGGCAACAACTATTTTTGCTGGTACATCCCCCTCAACGTTGGAGCCAGTAATCGCTTGCTCGACGGCAGAGGCCGTTTGTAAAACATTGATTTGAAGATCGCCAATAAACTGGTCGTACTGACGTTGCACACGTAGTTTTGCAGCCGCATTGAGATCCGTGCCGAGTCGTAACGTGAAAAGGCTACCGACAAGCGTTGCGCTTCCTACGATGAAGCAGAGTAAGATTGAAGTGGCGAGAGGCCACCAAATTCGATTTGTAAGGGAGTTAGCGGCTTGAGGAGCAAGAATTAGGGTTCCCCAAATTAAGACAAATCCTGCAACGTAAGGCAAAACAAGATTCATCTCATCATTCAGAGAACCACTCGGTTCATAGCCTCCTAATTGTAAAAGAACTACCAAAAGCATTAGTACCGTTATGCAACCAAATTGCCAACCTATTGCATAGCAAGTCGAATGAAAGGTACGACGTCGATTCTTTGAATTCGATTCGCTTTCGATAAGACCTAACAGCCAACCTGCGGCACTCACTATGAGCACGCATGGGAGCGTTGCAAGTACAACTTGCATTAAAGAGAGTTCTCCTAATGAAAAGCGAAAATCATCGAACACGGAGGTATCTTCAGAAATCGGCATGTATTCAATTGCACGATAGAACCGCATCGCCGCTCCTGTTAAGAAGAGCGTTGTCACTAAAAAAGCGAATGGTGGGGCAAGCGACTGGTCATTTTCGGTAAGAGACTTACCAAATTTCCAAGGGTCGATGAGTCCTTTTAGCCAAGTGAATAGCCATTGACGGCAAAAATTCGCTACATCGGCTACTGGCCGATCAAGCATGTCGATGACCACATTAGGCCTGTCGCTTGACGGTTCACAGGCATCAGGTTGTGTTTTTTGAGTTGACATCAAACGACTTGAAAAACTTTGCTATCTAAGCGTCTTGAACCACTGCGATTTAGCCGCAAGAAGCGAAAGCTATCAAAACAAACTTGCTACGACGAGATAAGTTCATCTGATACAAGCTAGCATTATGCAAATCATAAAATTCGCTATCTCGCATTCGCTCCGCAGTTTCGAGAGTTATCCGCGTCAAACTGATAGCGTGCGATAATCTATGCTGGGTAGAATAAGCAACCGGTTGAATCAGCTAGCACACTTTCCTGGACATCCAAAATGCCGATTAACGATCGTCAATGCAGGCGACATAAGGTCTTAGTAATCTTTCTGCAATTCCTTATGATTTTTATTTCGATCGAAACGGCATACTGCCAAGTGCAGTTAGGAATTGACTCTCTTCGCGATAACAATTTCGCTTCGCTGGCGGGTAGACGAATTGGGCTTATTACGAATCATACGGGGGTCGATAGCAAAGGGCGTGCAACGGCCGATCTATTAGCTGAAACGGATCGGCTCGAATTAGTCCGGCTCTTTGGACCCGAGCATGGCATTCGTGGAGAGCTTGATCAAGCGATGATTAAGGATGGGATAGATAGCCCCACAGGCTTACCTGTTGTAAGCCTCTATGGACCACGTCGAAAACCGGAGACGGCACAACTTCAAGATCTTGATGCTTTGGTATTTGATATCCAAGACATCGGTTGCCGATTTTACACCTACATATCAACAATGAAGTTGGCAATGGAAGCCGCATCGGAAGCAGGTATTAGTTTTGTGGTTCTTGATCGCCCTAACCCCTTAGGCGGAATCGACATCGCGGGCCCCCTGCTTGATCCAGGAAGCGAGTCGTTTGTTGCGTGCCATGCACTCCCCCTACAACATGGCATGACAATTGGTGAATTAGCTAGGCTATTTGCAAAAGAAGGACCAAACGGCAAACCAATGCAAATTGATCTCAAGGTGATTGCCTGTGAGGGCTGGCAAAGATCAATGAAGGGTTACGAAACAGGCCTACTTTGGATAAACCCTTCACCCAACATGCGTCGTTTAAGCCAAGCGATAACGTATCCAGGGATCGGGCTTTTAGAAACGACAAATCTTTCGGTAGGACGCGGAACTGATACCCCTTTTGAATGGTTTGGTGCTCCGTGGATTGATTCAAAGGTTCTTGCAAGACGCATAAATCAAAGACTAAGCGAGATTAGCCAAGAAAAGGTGGTTTGTTTTGTGCCGCATAAAATGACTCCGCAAAGCAGCAAGTATGCGAATGAGCTTTGTGGCGGAGTTGATATCCTCATGCTTGAAGAAAAGTTATTTAAATCAGTCGAAGTCGGATTGCTTATTGCATCAACTATTAGGGAACAGTACCCCGATCATTGGGAGATGGATCGCTATAATAGACTCCTTTGCAGCGCGGAGATCTTAAAGTTGATTAAGCAGGGCAAAGCTTTTGACGAGATCAAAAAGGAGCAAAACAAGCACCTCGAAGCCTTTCGCGAGCGCCGAAACCAAGTGTTGATGTACAACGAATAAAGGCTCACAAGAAAAGCATGGTGCAAGAGAGTCAGTATAAACTGGAGCGATTCAGATACCCAAGATCGGCTTATCTTCTTGCTTGAGGGTAATACTGCAGGGTGTTATTGAACAGGGTACGATGCCCCGTTGAAAAAATGTTTTGATTTCCCCCAGGGTTAAAAGCAGGGCTAGCCGTTAGTGATTGGAATCGGACATTCATGGATTGCTCTTGCCGACGCAGTTGATCATTTTGTCGACGAAATTGAGCGTTCGTTCGCTGCTGCTCAATTTGCGGACGAACCAATGTGTTGTAATTGTCGATACCGTCACTAAAACCTTCATTAAAAAGATTCAGATAAGGACTAACTGTAGGACGATTGCTGACATTGGTAAAAGGTTTCTCAGCCCTTTGTCCACCATTCACCCCAATGCTTGTGCCAATGTTTCCCGACACGCGCGCTCGATCTTGGCTAAGAATTTGTTGGTTGATGGAATTGATCGAGTAACCAATACCAATCGATTGGTTCGTAATCGCTCGCATCTGCTCAGTCAAGGCACTTTGTGCATGCAAAGAGTGATCCCACACAAGCAAAGCAGCAAAACCTATAGCAAACCGCACCACGATACGTTTGAACGGCGATTGGATAGAAAAACTAATCGGCATAGCAGTAGCTCCAGAATATCGCATCTCAAAAATCGCGTTAGTTGTGTATTTCAGTATAACAAAGTGTTGTGGCATTACGATTACTACGGAACTTCGAGGCAACATGTTCCCAGGCAAAGTAACGTAAATCTGCCCAGAATGCTGTCCGATTAGCCCCACAGCATATTTAGGCCAACACAATATTAGACGCGAGGCAGGGCCCTAACCTATTTTTTCGGAGTCGCAGGGCTTTGAATTCAACTTAGCCAATCGAGGTGGCATAAACGCTACATCAGGCATGGCTTTAGGTGCTCTGTGCGTTTCAGGATACATTTATCAATAGAATCGAGTCAGTGATACAGCCTACCAGGGATCTGATTATGTCTTATTCATGCAGATAATCGTTCTTCCAAATGCTTCTCCCCGCAACATTTGGGCTGCTTGGCGAGGAATCTCTTCGAGTCGAATCGTTGAAATCAATAATTCGGGGAGGCTGACCCGCCAAGGCCCCATCAATCGACGCCAGACTTCGAGTCGTGGTTCTAGCGGACAGTTGGCCGAATCAATGCCGGCTAACGTGACCCCCCTGAGAAGAAAAGGATAAACCGTCAATGGAAGTTCGGATCCAGCAACCAATCCACAAGCGGCAACAACGCCTCGATGTTTTATCGAGCGAATTAAGGTGGTCAGTGGTTCCCCACCGACCGTATCAATGGCTGCTGCCCATTTTGCTGATAACAGAGGCCGATTCTGGCTCACAACGAGTGCTTCACGGCCTAGGACTTCCGTGGAACCCATCTTGAGCAAGGTCTCTTTGAATTGCTGCTTACCACTAACGGCAACGACTTCGTAGCCCAAGTTAACAAGCAGTGCGATAGCGATCGAGCCAACTCCTCCAGTAGCGCCCGTCACGATGATTCGACCATCTTGAGGTAAAACTTTTGAGGTAATCGCCATGACACACTGAGCAGCGGTAAAACCAGCAGTGCCATAGATCATTGCCTCTTTGGTACTAAACCCTTTTGGAATCGGCACTACCCAGTCGACAGGGACCCTTGCCAATTCGCTAAAGCCTCCCCAATGGAGTCCCCCCAAGTCGTAGCCAGTCACCAAAACTCTATCGCCTATCTCGTAATGGTCCGAGTCGCTTTGCACAACAACGCCCGCCAAATCGATACCGGGTACATGTGGCAAGTTGGGGGCTATGGAACGCTCACCATGACAAACCAGGGCATCTTTGTAGTTTAGAGAAGAATACTCTACGCGGATTAAGACCTCACCTTCGGGTAGATCTTGTAGGTTCAATGTTTCGATATGTGCATTTACTTCGCTTGTCTCTTGCTGACTCTCCTTTTTTTGTTCCCGGACAACCAAAGCTGTAAATGGATTAGTCATAACGTGATCGCAATCCTTGAAAACCTATGGTGGTGTTTTATTCAGTTGTATGCGGCTACTGGCAGGCTGATGCTAGCAAAATTGAAAGTATTCAAAACTACTATTCCCAAATGGCGCGTGTTAGGTGATGCTACAGGCAGAGGCATCTCCAGAAGAAGTTTAATGACATAACGATTCGGTAAGACTCTTTTCCAGGCATTGGCATGCCATTTTTATAAAAGCGGTTCATCTTTTCGCTGTCTCTTCAAACATAGTCGGAACAATAGGATGAAAGAAAAACACGACGTTACCCATCAGGCGACGAATCGTTTGGGGCAGAGCTCGCACCTTTTTTTGCGTCACCTAAAATGCAATGCCGTCGAAGGAGTACTCTTCATTGAAGGCAAAGTTCCGAGCTTTTATCTCAAACAGACCGCTCAGAGCTTAGTCCAGTCGATTGAAGGCGTTGAAAGGGTGATCAATCGTCTTGAGGTCGTTAACCCGGTTGGCCTCAGTTATTCTGCTGAAGATTAATACGATTAGGCAATCTCGATTGGTAGCAAATCAATTTTTGCTGCGACGATAAAGTCGTTTTCTGATAGTCCATCAATTGCATGAGTCCAAAGTTCGACGATGACCTGGCGGTAGCCAGCGAGATGTAAGTCGGGGTGATGGGCTTCTTGCTCAGCAACCATGGCACAGCGATTGAAAAAATCGATACCTGCCATGAAGTTTTTCACTTGCCAGGCTTTACGTATCCGCTTGTTATCTTCGGTGAGTTCCCAGCCAGTAATTTCTTTTAGCTGTTCGGTCGCTTCTTCTGGAGACATCCGCGCGACGCCACCTTCACAAGGCACGCACTTCTTCTTGGCAAGTTCACAAGCACTTTGAATTGTCATCGTTTGTCCTTCGGTCTGGTTAAATTGATAGTGCTTATTTTGCTTTCGCAAAGCTCGATCAATCTGAAAGCTTCTCCTCGTTACCCTTTTTGCACCCTAGTTGCCTTTGGGAGCTTATTCTGAACAGTACGAATTTGTGGTTTCTACGCTCCCGCAGAGTGACAAAGCATTGGCACCAATGCTTCCTGGTGTCTTTAGGAAGGGAATGCGCTAACTCATTTATCTATAACGATTTAACGCGTTATAGATACAATTTGCAAGCTGTTTTTAAATTAACCTATCCGATTTGGCTATTAGAGGCTTTATGCCCACATTGGGCTAAATCTTCTATCCATCGCTCCGCTTCGTTGTTTGATTCGGTCGGTCGACAAAGCACGCCAGCGAATAAGGCCTACATCGGTAAGCCATGATTCGGGCAAAGCCATGTGGTAGTTAGAAATCGTTGAATTTAAATACCTAGCCTCTGCGAGCATGTCATGACAACTGGAATTATAACCCCTCGTAATACCCTCGCCAGCACGATTGCTAACGGTCCTGCCGTTGAGCCGATCGAAAAACTCAATGCTGGTTCTAATCAAGCAAGTCCACTCCAAACGAGTCGGTATTCTTACCCATCAAAAAATTCAACGAGGTCGTCATTATCTGGGGTAAGTCAATCCGATCAGCCTACTAGTGCAAAACCAAGGTTAACTACCGAAAAAAAGATAGGCGTGTTCTTTCAGCATCAACTCGATTCGGAAGCCTATGCAAGTTGTATTTCGCGAGACCCTCGCTTCGAGGCACTCGTTGTTGCGCGGCATTCTGGCCTACAAGCCTCTCATGCGATGCCCCTTGATTTATTATTAACCGATCACTGTTTTCAAGCTAATTCGACAACCGCTCTAAACTATCGTGTGGGCGATTATCTTGTGGCCGTTAGCCAAGTAATTCGGATACCGAAAACAAATGCCCAAACATGCAATTGCTGCCGCGTCATTTACGATACGGTTAGTTGGAACGAATTGCTCAATCTGATGGCAATTTCGCTAGGCCTATCCGCAATTTCCAATAATTATGCGCTGATTTCACCCGAAAAAAACACCAGTTCTACGCAACCTAACCGAAAACTCACGCCCGCCTCGCGTCGTGGATTGCCCGAAGAACTCGATGCCTTGACTCGCCGTGAAATAGATATCTTGCAGCTTGTCGGCATGGGACTCTCGGTGCGTGAAATGGCAGGTAGGCTGAAGCTTGCCGAAAGTACCATTGGTAACCATAAATATCGCCTTATGCGTAAGCTGAAAGTGACTTCTTCGCTTGGTTTATTACGAATCGCCGTCCGCTGTGGGCTCTCTGAGCTTTGAGCTATGCCGATTTAAGCAATGTTAATAGCACAACGTGTCTGTGCTTTAACGCTTTGGAACGGTAGATTAGAAGGCCGTTGAGCATCCAAAACCGATTGATTAGGTTTTAGACGCTCAGTATTTCTTATCCCTCTGCTACCGATTCCTCAGCGATAGTGAGTTAATTTATGCCAAAGTACGTCGTCCGCTACGGCGTTATGAGGCAGCTTGGTCTCTTTTCATGCCGAGCACGGGAGGCTTATGCGCGAGGGCAAAAAGTCATTGCTCGAACGGATCGTGGCCAAGAGGTTGGCGAGGTGCTTTGCGAAGCCACCGACCATGTGATGAGTCAAATGACCGATCCAAGCAAGGGGCAAATACTGCGTCAAGCAACCGGTGATGACGAAGTAGAAATACGTCACATGGCCCAAGAACAAATTGCCGAGCATGAAAAATGCCGACAACGGATTACCGAGTCGGGTCTCGACATGCAATTGGTCGATGTCGAGCACTTGTACGGAGGCGAAAGGGTCGTTGTCTACTATCT
>CAYGQU010000014.1:0-8755 GCA_964352045.1 uncultured Planctomycetaceae bacterium | reverse complement strand
TAGCCATTTGGCTGGGGTAGCCACTTGTCTGAACTGCCGCCCGTTTCTATGAAGATGGCCAAGCTGCAAAAGGCGACGCTTGACCCGACAAAAATATCGGGACGTTGCGGCCGACTCAAATGCTGCTTGCGATATGAATACGATACTTACCAAGAGCTGCAGCGAGAGCTCCCCCGTGTGGGGGATGAGGTGCTCACGCGCGAGGGGCGATCAAAGGTCTTGTCGCAAGAGATTCTTACCGGCGAACTGCTCGTTGAAACGGAAGATAATCGCCGTGTTGTGATTCACGCATCGGATGTACAGACCGTTTTGAGCAAAAAAAAGGGAAAATCCAGCGAGAACATATCCAAAAAAGAATCGCCATCGGACGAAGAAATCGAGCCAAATCCCGACCCCCCTCCCACTGACAGCACAGCGACTGAAAGCCATAGCGAAGAATGAAGATTTTTCTTCCCGAAGCCGTTTAAGTCGCTTTTTCCTCCGACTCTTAAGTCAGCTTAAGCCTCAGGACTCAAAAGCTTTGATGAGACAGCAGTAGAGCTTTTTCGAGGGTTCTTGATTTTGTTGCTATCTCTGCCCCAGAGGCAACTCCCCAGAGCGGAGCGGGGTGGTACAATGGAAACAGCGGGCCAAGTCCGAAGTGGGAGCGATCTCATCAGGGACAAGGCCATAGTTTACTTACGACTTGAATCCTCCTAGATCCCACCGAGCTTACTGTGCCACCTATGCTCGATCCGAAGCACCCTTTTTCCGAGCTGCTTCGACGTGATACTCGCTATAAGTTTGAAGCTTATTTGTTTGTCTTCGATGCACTCCGCTATGGCCAAGAGGAGATGGGTCTGGGTATGCCCTCAGCTGAAGAAGCCGAGGCCCCACGCAAAAGAGATACCCCTGAAGCACAAGACCTCGACAAAGATCTCGCTGATCTACTCAGAGGTACGCAAGGATTTGGCGACGAAGAAGAACCCCAAGAAGATGAGCACCACGTTTCGGGGCAACAACTTTGCTATGCAATCCAGCGATATGCAATCGAACAATATGGTTTGCTCGCTCAAAGTGTCCTCAAGCACTGGGGGGTTAAAACCACGAACGACTTCGGTGAAATCGTCTTTAACTTGATCGACATTGGTCAGATGCGTAAGACCGATGAAGACCGGCGTGAAGATTTCAACGACGTATTTGAATTTAGTGATGCCTTCTCAAACCGTGAAGTCTTCTCGATTCAGCACTGTTCGATCGAAACCGAAGGCGATGAGGAATCGCAAGCATGACGCGGCCGCCGGGTAAGCTGCCCGAGAAGGCTACTAGCGAGGCCAAGGAGGCGAATCGTAGTGATACAAAATTGGCAGCAAACTCCTCTGACAAAACCGAACCGATTGCCTGGCAAGCCAAATTGGCGGCCCTTTTGCTCTTGGGCTGGACTTTCTTCTTAGCATGGATCGCGTTTGCCTAAATGTTAACCTTGATAAAGCAAGTGAACTCATCTTTGTACCGACGTATAATTTCATTGGGCAACCCTAACGAATCATCCCTCACCACATAATCGCTTTAGGTAGCACGAGATGAAACTCCATATCAATTCGACATGTTACACAATGCTGTTTATTCCATGTTTTGTGCTTTGTAGCGTGCTAACCCGTCCGATAATGGCACAAGCGACAGTGCAAATCAAAGTGACCCAACCAAATGTCGGTCCGATGGTCGACCAAGCGGTTCGCTTTTTGCAAACATCCCAGTCGGAAGAGGGCGCCTTTAGTGGACACCTTGGCCCTGCCGTAACGGCACTCGTTGCTACGGGCCTCATGGAAAATGGCCGAACCCCAGCCGATCCTTTGGTCCGCAAAGCATTGGACTACGTTCGGGGTTTTGTCAAAGAAGATGGCAGCATCTGTTCGCCTGGCTCGATGTATCGCAACTACGAAACTTGCGTTGCGATTCAATGTTTTAAGAAAGCTTCCGAGTTTCCTTCCGTGGGAAAAGAGTATTCTGCTCCGCTTGCTAAAGCTGAAGCGTTTGTCAAAGGCTTACAGTGGGATGACGAAGAGGGGCACGACTCGTCAAGCACCAGTTACGGCGGCGCTGGCTATGGCAAGCATCGTCGTCCCGACCTGTCGAATACTTCCTTCTTGGTCGATGCGCTGCATTCGCTCGGGCGTGGTAAAGATGACCCCGCCATGCAGCGTGCGTTGGCATTTGTAAGCCGCACACAAAATCTCGAGACCGAGCACAACACAACCCCGCATGCTAGCTTGGTGGGCGATGGTGGATTCTATTATACCCCTGCAGCCGGTGGTTCGAGCCAGGCAGGCCAAACCGAAAACGGAGGGCTTCGTAGCTACGGCTCGATGACTTACGCTGGCCTCAAAAGTATGATCTACGCTGGCCTCAGTGCCGACGATCCACGCGTTAAAGCTGCCTCGGATTGGATCGCTAAAAACTACAACCTCGAATCGAACCCCGGCATGGGGACATCGGGCCTTTATTACTACTACCAAACATTTGCCAAAGCACTTGCCGCGACCGGACAAACCGAAATTGTTGATCCGACGGGTGTCGCCCATAATTGGCGTGCCGACCTAACCGAGCAGCTAAGCAAATTGCAAAAAGCCAATGGCAGCTGGGTGAACGAAAACGATCGGTGGCTTGAGTCAGACCCAAATCTCGCTACCGCTTACTGCTTGCTAGCACTCGCTCAATGTAAATAACCCTTTGTAAATAACGCAGAGTAAATGAGCGTGGGTATACGAGCGTGGTGCAAATAACCACTCGTCAGCAACTTCATTCCCTGGAATTTTCCAAAAACCCTCCAAGACGATTCTGATTCAAAAGACTGAACCAGAAAGGCACCTAGGAAACAAAGTGCGGGACTCTTCCTGCTGTTTTGCTTCATCGTGGTTTCTTTGCTAGCACAAGCTATCGGTTTCTAGGTGTTGGACCAATCGCTCTTTCTCCGTGAACGTGGTTTTGCTACTTAGCAGACCGCTACTGCTGCGCCCTGGTAACGGATTAGGGGCGGGTTAAAGTAGCAGCCGAGAGCCCGGGAATGGTTGCGATGTCTTTGCACGTTCTACGTCCAATTACAATTTTTATCACTTGTTGGTTTTTCGTCTTTGGCGTTGATGCCCAAGAGGAGCTGACTAGCTCGGGTGCTGCCAACAGCCCTTGGAAGACTCCTTCTGAGCAAGCCGATATGGCGGTTGCCGACTGGGCATCGCAGACGCTCAAGTCAACCAATTCAGCCGATTCAGCAATAATTAACGAATCAACACCACAGAAATTATCGCCATCGGCACCAGCGGAAAAGACAGAAGAACCAGTAGTTAATACGGCAGGAAATGCTCAACCGTTTGCGATTGAAACAGTGACAAACAATCCGAACGATCCCGCTTTGCGTTACCCAGAGCGTAGCACACGGGACTCCTTCGTACCGCAGCAAGAGCCAGCGATTCGATACGAGCCTAACGATCAACCTACAAGTGTTAATCCCCTACGCAGTGGTGCGGTACAAAATCCATCGTTTGCTCGTCAGCCGGCACCGATGTCAGCTGCGGAACGAGCGTTTGCCGCCCCGCAACCGGGCCAACAATCAGTGGTTCCTTCGTCACCGCCAAATTATTCCGGCAACCTCGCTGCCCAAACTGCCTTTAGTGAACCCGTTCAAAACGAAGCAACCAAGGAACCAAGCAGCGAACCCTCCGCTTTCAATCAAACGATCGAATCGAATGCCCGGCCCATCACGCCGATCCTCTCATCGCCTAATGAAATGCAGGCCAGTATGCCTCAAGCCGAGCGATCGGTCTTGGCCAGTCGCCAATCGTTGACGCCCCAAACGATATCAGTTCAGCCGACAACCACGCAGTCGACCACAGAGCCGAATTGGAAAGATACCGATTCGCAATCTTACTCGATGAACTCAGCCGATTTCGGTACTGATCGACTTGGCACCGGACAGCCTGGCGACGAGAGGCTTGAAGGACCACAAAGCCCCGCTTTGAAAATCGAAAAAAGAGGGCCCCCCGAAGCACGCGTTGGTCAACCTTGTCGCTTTGTCGTAACGGTTCGCAACACAGGCAATCAAACTGCCGAAAATGTAATGCTTCGTGATGAAGTTCCCGCCGGTGCGCGCCTGATCGAAACCGTTCCTACGGCCAGCCAAGAAGCAGGGCAAATCGTTTGGCAGCTTGGCACGCTGGCTCCGGGTGAACAACGAAGCGTTGAATTACGCGTGTCGCCCGAACGCCAAGGACCACTTGGTAGCGTTGCGACCGTTTCGTTCGATGCCAGTGCCTCGGCAAAAACGATTTGCACGAAGCCTGAGCTTGCCATTCGCCTCTCAGCACCTGCCAAAGTTTTGGTCGGAAATCAACAACCCTTGAAGGTCGAAGTTCATAATCCGGGCACCGGCATGGCGACAAACTTCGTGCTGGTCGAAGAAGTTCCACAAAATATGCGCCACGAGGCTGGACCTTCGCTCGAGTTTGAAGTCGGTTCATTAGCACCTGGTGAAACAAGGCAACTTGATCTGTTGCTAACTGCCGAGCAAGCGGGTGAAGTGCTGAATCGGCTTACCGCATCCGCTGATGGCAATTTGCGAGTCGAGCAAACCGTGGCGTTTGAAGTAGTTGCTCCGTCGCTTGCCTTGGCCGTCGAAGGACCCAAACGAAGATATCTCGAAAGTCCTGCTAGCTATACGGTCAATATCGACAATCCAGGTAGTGCCCCAGCAAAAGATGTTCGCATCGTAACTCAGCTCCCAAGTGGCATGAAGTTCGTAAGCGCCAACAACCTAGGTGAGTACGATGCTGAAACACATAGCGTTTACTGGAGCTTGGCCGAACTTCCTGAAGGAGAACGAGGCGCGGTAAAACTAACCGCCTTGCCAGTGACGGCAGGCGAACACACTTTGCGAGTTAATGGGGAAGCGAACAACGGCCTGAAAACTTCAGAATCTCAAAACATCGTCGTTGAAGGAGTGGTCTCTTTGGCATTCGATGTGCGTGATCGCCAAGACCCAATCGAAATCGGATCGGATGCGGTCTACGATGTCGTCGTTACTAACGAAGGAACCAAACCCGCAACCGCGGTGCGTGTTACGGTCGATTCACCCGCAGGCATGCAAGTGGTCGATGCCCAGGGCAAAGTCGAGCATCGCGTAGCCGAAGGCCGAGTCGAGTTTGCTCCGATTCCCACCTTACGCCCAGGCGAAAAATTTCCTTATCGAATCCGACTTCGAGGCACGCAAGCAGGCGACCAGCGCATTAGCGTGGCTGTCGAATCGGAAGATCTACAACAACCAATCCGCCGGGAAGAAAGTACCCGTGTCTTCGGCGACGAGTAATTTTCTGAATTAGGATTATGTCAAATGTTTACCTTTCTCACCTTAACCTTCCTCTACACGCTCTACGCAAGAGTGCTGCCGAAGGGACGGTTTGAAGAAAGGGCTCTCTGCAAAGATTAGGGTCGATCCGTTCTCAAACAATGAGAAACGCGTATCAACGCTAGTTTTCATCGTTTGAGAATACGGGAAGAATGTCGGATAGTACTTTGCGTTCGGTGACAAATCCCTTACTTCAAGCAAAGGCATACCATGATGAAATCACTCTACATGGTGACGATACGCTATGAAGGTTCTACGCACGAAAAGGTCCTCGATTACTTTGCTAGCCACGGCATAGTCGAGTACCGAGAGCATATCGAGGTACTTTCTCATTGGACGGGTGTCCGCGAACCGATCAGTTTTCTACTAATCGAAAGCAAAGATCCACAGCAAGCGGAATTAGCTTTTAAGGATTGGCAAGAGTTAGGCGACGTCTCGGCATCAAAAGTGTTGGCGGCTGAGGATTACTAATTACGTGCCTAATAAGTAGCATCTCAACCAATTCAAACCCCCTCCCCAAAAACGGGAGTGGAGGATAAATAGTGAATGCTTTTTAGACACTCTCTAAGTGAGTCAATTATTGGAATGAATTGATCGGCTTATAAGCAAGCTGAGCTTGATAGGCATTATCACAGCGGTTAGAAGCTATTACTGTATGCGGTTGATTTACTGAGCCGTATATTTTTAAGAACATTTGTCGGTGTGGCGTAAACCACAAAAGGAAAAGCGGTTTTTCTGGAAGGAACCTCGTGATCGGTTATCGCAGAAGGCCTTCCTCGCTGGCAACCACCTGAACCTTTCAATCACCTTCTCTTTAGAAAAGATTGATACGGTCCTCACAGTGGACCCTACTAAATATCTTCCGCTTCGTCGGCGTCGCGTTCGAGGAATTCATCAAGATGCACCGCGACGGAGTCGGCCAGGGCTGGAGGGTGATACCCACCTTCCAAGACGCTCACGACACGACCTCCCGCGTGCATCGCCGCAATGTTCATCACAGTTTGCGTTAAGCTGGCGTAGTCTTCGGTTTCAAGACCAAGCGAACCGATGGGGTCAAGGCGGTGGCTGTCGAAGCCGGCGCTAATGAGCACGAGTTGCGGTTTGATTTTGTCGGCAAAGGTTTCAAGCTCTCGGGCAAACCAGCTGAGGTAACGGTCGCGCGAAGTTCCCATTTCGACTGGCAGGTTGAGCGTTGCTCCGAGTCCCCCGCCAGTGCCCGTTTCATCCGACGAACCCGTTCCGGGGTAAAAAGGCCAACGATGGATTGAAAAGACACCCACCCGACCATCCTCATAGAAAATTTCTTGTGTTCCATTGCCATGGTGTACGTCCCAATCAACGATAAGGACCCGATCAAGTTCGAACTCTTCGACCGCAATCTTCGCAGCAATAGCGATATTGCCAAGCAAACAAAACCCCATCGCTCCTTGGGGTCGAGCATGGTGCCCAGGGGGTCTAACTAAACAGAGCGCTCGTTTGGATTCGCCCTGCAAGACGCGTTCAACCGCGTTGCAGGCGGCACCAGCGGCGAGATAGGCTGCGTCAACCGAGTTGGAGCTCACCACCGTATCGACCTCGGCCCGGCCACCCCCGCGCGAGGCAAGCGAGCGAATCATCGCTAAGTATTCTGCCGAGTGAACTCTTTCGACCCGCACCTCGGAAATCGCCCCCCAGGCAGGACGAACGCACCGCTGGCGCTGTCCCCCTCGATCGAGTCGTGAAATTACTTGTTCGAGCCGTGCAGGGCATTCAGGGTGATTACCCGTCTCATGTTGCAAAAAGAGTGGGTCGTAATATAGCAAGGTCATGCAAAATCTCTTCAAGCGGCACCAGGATAGCTAAGGCAGAGAAACGAACGATTTAGGTCGGATTGTAACGGAAAGCACAATTGTCTCGATAAACGGACTTTCTCAAGCCGTTTCCCCAGTGGAAAACTTGACAGTTTACGACGCTAGTTGATAGGGTAGAGAGGTTCGGCAGTCTTGGTAGGCTTGCCCGAACCAGTTGTGATTTTTGAGGTTACGGAGATTTGGCGATGTCGCCCCACGTTCTGAAAGTCGTTCTATCTACAATCGTTTTTGCCATGCTAATGGCCGAAGGCGTTGTTGCGCAATCCTATTTAAGCGACGAAGTTGATAAGAGCCTTAGCAGGAAGGGACAAATCGTCAAACGATATGTCAAGAGTGGTGGAGGGTCGCAAGAAGACGAGCAGATGTTTCGTGAATACTTTACGAAATACTACTTCCCGGCGATGACGCAATCGACACCCGACGCACTGGGTGATGTCGGCAAAATGAGGGCGGACCTGTTCAAGCAGTTCATCTCGGGCGCGCAAGGAAATGCTAAAAATTTTCTGATTGATAATTCCTACGAGTGGGCAAAGAAAGTTGTTACCAAAGGCCGTTATCACCCCTCGGTAACTTACAACGCTCTGCTAGTACTAGGTCGTCTCGATGCGCCGACCGAAGGAACACCTATGGCCGAATGCAATACGTTTCTCTGTAAGATTATTGCCTCGGCAGTGAAAAACGATCGCATCCCCCAGTTCATGCTAGTTGGAGCTTTAACCGGACTTGATCGGCATGCTCTACTACTCGACAAATTGCCTGAGAAAAATCAGGTCATCACAACCAAAACTTTGGCGGGGGTTCTGATGATTAAGCAACTGGCGGGTCGGTACGAACCGGCAGTGCGAGATTGGATTTATCTTAAAGCGGCTAACGGCTTGGCATCGACCAAGTCGGCGGGTGACAAGGGTCGGCATTTCTATGCGATTGCTCGTCGGGTTCTCGATAAAGAGGTTGCACTCGATACGCGCATTGAGCTAGCGGCCATGCTAAAGGATTTGAACGCACCAACTGATTTACCAAAAATCGACGCCATCGCTACAGCAATCAGTAAGCTGGCTGTCGAGTGGTCGACGTCCGAAGATGAAATGGCAACTCTGTTTGAAGATCTTCAGCTTCGCGGAGGCCGTGGCGGGTCAATACCAAGGGGGCGAAAGAATTTTCAACATCGAATTCAAGAAGACGAAGATCGGGCCTACAAATATATTCGGGCTGGCCTCATTGCTAATATGAAGCATTTTGAGCGAGCACTAGCGGCCGTAAAACCTATGGTAAAAGATCCGATCATGAGCCAGATTGCTCAAATCGAGACCGCCATCAAGGAAGCCGATCGGGTCGCGGTCAACAAAGATGTTATCGACCTAAACGTCGCTGATGCCGTCAAGCGCATGCATCGCGAAATCGAGGCGGTTGTTGGCCCCATGGAAAAACCAGCTGACGCAGCTGCCGTCGCTACTGCCAACTAATTGATCACTTCGTTGGCAAGCTTTCTAAGGACTAAACTGCTTCAGAGATGCTCTTTTCTTTGGAC
>CAYGQU010000013.1:16094-16500 GCA_964352045.1 uncultured Planctomycetaceae bacterium | reverse complement strand
GTAGCAGCTCTTACTGGGGGCATGACGCCCAGTTGTAACTTAGATTTGCTCATCGCATTGCGTTCCCAAGAATCAGTGCGAGTGAAAATCAATTATCGATGCACTACGAATTAAGTGCCCAGTTTGCCGTTTAGGAGACTACCGTGGAAGACAAAGAGCTTCTTGCCGATTTTGTTGTTGAAGCCAATGAGCATTTGGCGGATATCGAAAACCAGTTTTTGGCTATTGAAGAAGCAGCGCCTAATATCGATCCCAATCTCGTTAACGAAGTCTTTCGTGCGATTCATTCGATTAAAGGTGCCGCGGGATTCATGGGCCTGACGACGGTAAACGATCTGGCTCATAATCTTGAAAACATTTTGAATATGATGCGGAACGAAGAGCTTGCTCCTTCTTCCGAAATCGT
>CAYGQU010000013.1:0-16084 GCA_964352045.1 uncultured Planctomycetaceae bacterium | reverse complement strand
ACGTGATGCTCAAAGGAGCAGATAAACTTAAGGGCTTGATCGAAGACGTAGAAAATTCTAACGGCGTCGATGTTCATGAACACATTAAAGCCTTAGAAAAAATAGCAGCTCAAGCGCTCAACGAAGGTAATGACGATCCAAGTCCTGAACCTGTCGTCGAACCAACGCCAGTCGCTGAACCGGTAGCAGCCGATCCTGCCAATGATGACGACATGGACGCCCAGATCGCCGCCGCCTTTGCCGCTGCTCAGGCTAAGAAGAGTGTTGCTGCACCAGCTACACCTGTACAAGCTACACCAGCACCACCGTCAACTTCTGTCGCTAAACCTGCCACACCAACAGCACCAGTTGCTGAAACGAAAGCAAAATCAGTCCCCGAAGCCAACATTCGTGTTGCTGTCGGTGTGCTTGATAGCCTCATGAATCTTGCAGGAGAATTGGTATTAAGCCGAAATCAGTTGCTTCAAGCCGTTTCCACTGAAGAGAAGTCGGGGCTTGATGCCATTTCGGCTCGGCTTGACCAAATAACAAGCGAGTTGCAAGAGGCCATCATGCAAACTCGCATGCAACAAATTGGATCGGTCTTTGGCAAATTCCCCCGCGTTGTTCGCGACCTCGGTTCTAAACTCGGCAAGCAATGCGATTTGGAAATCGAAGGGAAAGAGGTCGAAGTTGATAAGACCATCATCGAAGCAATCGGTGATCCGTTAACACACCTTGTTCGCAATTCGATTGACCACGGAGTCGAATCGCCTGAAGTCCGCGTTGCAGCAGGCAAAGATGCCAAAGGAAAGATCGAACTTCGAGCTTTCTACCAAGCAGGTAAAGTATGCATCGAAATTAAAGACGATGGCGGTGGTATCAATCCTGAAAAACTCAAAGAAAAAGCCGTATCCAAGGGAATTATCACTCCCGAAAAAGCTGAAAGCATGGGAGATCGTGAAGCGATTCGCTTGATTTTTGCTCCAGGTTTCTCAACGGCTGCCGAAGTTACCGACGTCAGCGGACGTGGGGTTGGTATGGACGTTGTTCGTACTAACATCGCTAAGCTGGGCGGAACGGTCGATGTTGAATCAACCCTAGGCGCAGGGACCAGTATCATGGTTACGCTTCCCCTCACGCTGGCGATTATTCCTTCGCTGATTGTACAGGTTGGCGAAGACCGTTTTGCTATTCCGCAGGTCAGCATCGTCGAACTCGTACGGGTCCGTGAGAATGAACGCGAAAGCCGACTCGGTCGCGTTCAAAATGCCGAAGTACTTCGCCTCAGAGGCCAATTACTACCTCTCGTCCGACTAAGCGAATTCCTTGGCTGTAAGAATGAAGAAGAGATACAGCAAGAATTGCATAAAGCAACGAATATCATTGTCGTTGATACAGGTCAAACACGTTTTGGTTTGGTTGTAGATGCGCTGCATGATTCCGAAGAAATTGTTGTCAAACCTCTTGGTCGCCATCACGAAGAATGCCGATGCCTTGCGGGTGCAACAATACTAGGTGATGGACACGTCGCCTTGATTCTTGATATCCCAGGTATCGCCGTCGATGAAGACCTCAGCGTTACCGAGGAAGAAGTTGCGAAGCTGGCTAAGGATCAAGAACTTGAAGATGAAGAGAATGACCTCCAGGCCGTTCTTCTATTCCAAACCGGTACCAAAGATCGTTTTGCTCTTTCAATGGATATTATTAGTCGAATTGAAAGAGTTCGTAGCGATCAGATTGATAGCGTAGCGGGACACGAAGTACTCCAGTACCGCACTTCGACCTTACCGCTACTACGACTCGAAAACATCATCTCCGCGACTACCGACGAAACGCCTGAATGGGTCTACGTTGTCGTCTACGAAATGCGTGGCCGCGAGATTGGTCTCGTCGCGCCGCACCTGAATGACATACGTAACGTACCAACGAATGTCGACACGATAACTTTTTCCGAACCTGGTGTAATCGGAACCTTAGTAATCGAAGAACAAACGGTTCGCTTATTGAATCTCTTTGATCTAACAGAACTCTGTTATCCCGACTGGTTCGCTCATGACGAAGAAGTAGTCGTGGAAGAAGACTCGGCGCCTCTTATCTTACTTGCTGAAGACTCGGGATTCTTCCGTAGTCAAGTCAAAAAAATGTTTGAAGATAAGCATTACAAGGTAATTGATTGCGAAGATGGAAAAATCGCTTGGGACTTGCTGAGTTCTGAAGAAGAAACGTTCGACATCGTCGTAACCGATATCGAAATGCCGAATATGAATGGCTTTGAATTTTGCCATCACATCAAGTCCGACGCTCGTTTCTCGCATCTGCCTGTGATTGCTCTTACATCACTCGCAGCAAGTGCTGACATGGATCGAGGTATTGAAGTCGGAATCGATGATTACCAGATCAAGATGGATCGCGAAAAACTCCTTAACTCCTTGCAAAATTTTGTCGGACATCGCAAGCAAGGCAAAGCCACTAAACGTCCAACCGTAGGGAGCCCCGCATGAGCACTACTACACTCGAAGCGAACATCGTTAGCGAAAAACCAACTGGTACCAAGCAGTTTACGACCTTCTATGTCGGCGAATTATTACTAGCCATTGATATCCGAGTCGTACAAGAGATCAATCGTCAGATTGATATTACCCCTGTTCCCAATGCACCTAAACAAGTTCGGGGAGTCATTAATCTGCGTGGCGAGGTCGCTACGGTGATTGATTTACGAACGATCTTAGGTTTAGAAAAAATCGAAGCAACCCATGACACCCGAAACTTGATTATCCAATCGCAAGGTGAAGCAATCGGACTCTGGGTCGATAAAATCTCCGACATCTTAACCATCAATGTCGAGGAGATTAGCCCCGCACCTGCCAATGTCGGTGGTGTCGAGGGGAAGTACCTGAAGGGAGTCTACACGATGGAAAATGCTATCGCGGTAATCCTCGATATCGATCAGGTACTAGGAAAAAATGCCTAGACTAATTTCACAATCATTAACTCACGTATTAACCTCTGTTTCTGACAGGAACTAAAAATGAAAATTCGAACACGACTTATTATCGGCTTCTTAGCTTGCAGCATGACACCTTTGATGATTGTGGCTATTGCCTCGATCTGGACCGCCAACAACGGCCTTACAGCCGTAAGTGAACGGGCTGTGAACGATATGGAAGCAAAGGCGGCTTCTTTTCTTAAATCGCAACAGGCTCTTCGATCGGAGCAAGTCGAAGCTTATTTCGAGCAGATTCGTGACCAAATCCTGACCTTCTCGGACAACCGAATGGTGGTTGAAGCGATGCGTCAGTTCCCTGAATTCTTTGAAAATTATCGTGAAGAAACTTCGATCGATGCCGATCGTCTTGCCACGATGCGAGATGAGGTTCTAACATACTACACCAATGATTTTAGCAAAGAATATGCTAATCAGAACAATGGTGCCAACGCCCACGCAGCCGACTTAGCTGCTCAGCTTGACGATGATTCGATCGCGTTGCAACATGCTTACATTCGTGCCAATGTCAATCCACTAGGATCGAAGCACGAACTCGATTCGGCAGGAGATGAAACCAGCTACGATCGCCTTCACAAAGTAGTCCACCCCGTAATCCGTAATTACCTCGATAAGTTTGGGTACTATGACATTTTCTTGGTTGATCCTAACTCGGGCGATATCGTTTACTCAGTGTTTAAGGAACTTGACTACTCGACTTCCTTAAAGAATGGTGCCTATGCTGACACGAACTTCGGTGAAGCCTTCCGCAAGGCAAACCAACTATCGGCTGGGGAGTTCGTTATTGTTGACTTCAAGCAATACAAACCATCCTATGAAGCACCAGCTAGCTTTATCGCCGCTCCTGTTTTCGATGGTGATAAAAAACTTGGTGTTGCCATGTTCCAAATGCCTGTTGATCGCATCTTGTCATTGATGTCACATCGCGAAGGGCTTGGTGAAACAGGCGAAACGGTACTCGTCGGTGGCGACTTACTACCACGAAGTGACTCTTACCTTAAACCCGAAACACACGGTTTGGTAAATGCCTTCCGCAATGCTGACAAGGGTCGTATGGACACTGATTCGACCCAGCTTGCCTTAGAAGGCAAGACAGGCGTTCACACGACAACTGATTATCGTGGAGAAGAAGTACTTGCTGCCTACGGCCCTGTTGATATCCTTGGGCTTCGTTGGGGGCTTACGGCCAAGATGGATACGGCTGAAGCCTTTGCCGCAGTAAAAGAGATGCAAGCTGCTAGTAACAATGCTTCGTCCACTCTTTTCTGGACCAGTGTTGGTGTTCTCCTTGCTTCGATAGCAGGTGTACTTACTGTCGCTTGGTTTATGATTCGCTCGATCTCGAATCCAATTCGTACTCTAGTCGATCGGGTTGAAGCGATTGCCGTCGGTGATGCTGATCTGACACGTCGAATCGAAATCAACTCAAATGATGAAATCGGTGAGCTCTCGAAATGGTTCAATGTCTTCATCGAACGGATGCAAAACATCTTGATCCAAGTTTCGGGTACTTGTTCAACATTAACCAATGCTTCAAATGAACTTGCCGCTACGGCCATTGATCTTACGAATGGTTCGCAGCAAACGGGTGAACAATCGAGTACAGCTGCTTCGGCTGCTGAGGAAATGTCTTGTACCATGTCACGCATGGCAGACAGCAGTGGACAGATGTCTGACAACGTTCGTTCGGTTGCTGCTGCTACGGAGCAGATGACCAGCACAATTTCTGAAATTGCGAAGAATGCTGAACAATCAGCTCGTGTTGCTGACAAAGCAACACGCCTTGCTGAGGTCAGTGACCAAAAGGTTAGTGGTCTAGGCGAAGCGGCTGATGCGATTGGTAAAGTGACGGAAGTGATTCAAGACATTGCTGAGCAAACGAACTTGCTTGCTCTCAATGCCACAATCGAAGCGGCTCGTGCTGGTGAAGCAGGTAAGGGATTTGCCGTGGTTGCTGCGGAAGTGAAAGAACTTGCCAAGCAAACCGCTAGTGCAACGGAAGACATTCGCAGTCGAATTGAAAGTATTCAAGGCTCGACAGGCGATGCCGTTGAAGCAATCAAGGAAATCACGACGGTTATTACCGACGTGAACGAAGTCTCACGCACTATTGCTGCTGCGGTTGAAGAGCAAAGCATTACGACCCGTGAAATTTCCGAAAGCGTTTCACAAACCGCTTCGGCTGTCGATATGGTTGCAACCGGTATTGGCGAGTCGGCAACGGCTAGTCGAGAGATTACCAAAAGCATCGCTTGCGTCGATAACGAAGCTAAGAATACGGCAACAGCGGCTGAAAAAACCAATGTGGCAGGTCAAGAGGTTTCTCGCCTGTCGCTTGAGTTGGATTCACTCGTTCGCCAATTCACGCTGTAATGAGATCTTGAAATTATCGACCTCTCGGCATTTGCCTGCCCGCAAGTGCCGAGAGGATTTTATCAACATGCTAAGCAACAATGAACCAAAACCAAAATTCACCCCAACGAAAGCTGCGCTGCGTTGTTGTCGATGATTCGACAATCTATCGCAAAGTCGTTCGTGATGTCTTGGGAAGCTTGTCCGATGTGGAAGTGGTAGGCGTTGCCAATGATGGGGTTCAAGCACTCGAGCGGATCCAAAGCTACAAGCCTGATTTAATTACGCTTGATTTGGAGATGCCTAATCTCGATGGCCTTGGAGTGCTTCGAGAACTAAACACACGCAAAATAGATGTCGGCGCAATCATGCTGAGCGCCTTCACAAAACGTGGTGCACAAACCACGACGACAGCTCTTAGCCTAGGTGCTTTTGATTTTATTTTGAAGCCAAACACGACCTCCATGGAGGAGAGTGTCCGTGAATTAAAGTCGGATCTTGTGCCAAAAATTACGGCATTTCGCTCCAAGAAAAGTTTTGTAAAACCTCCTCAAATAAGAACGGCATCGACTCCATCGGTTTCTAACCAAATTCCGAAGTCGACAAGAATCTGCAAACCTAGCGTTGTTGTTATTGGAGTTTCGACCGGCGGTCCACAAGCATTAACGAAACTATTACCAAAGATTCCAGCGAATTTCCCGGTACCAATTTTAGTCGTACAGCATATGCCTGCGATGTTCACCAAGAGTTTGGCTGATGATCTCGATGGACGTTGCCAACTTCATATTCACGAAGCTTGCGATGGTCAGACCGTCAAACCCGGAAATGTTTACATAGCCCCAGGTGGCAAACAAATGCGTTTAGGTGGATCGAGCCACTTCCCTCTTATCGAAATCACCAATGACCCACCCGAGCGAAATTGCCGACCTGCGGTTGATTATTTATTCCGTTCCGCTTCTGAAATGTTTGGTGCCAAGACACTCGGCGTTATCCTGACCGGGATGGGAGACGATGGAACAATCGGATCAGGTCTGATTCGCCAAGCAGGCGGATCAATTATTGCCCAAGATGAAGCAAGCTGTGTTGTTTACGGTATGCCACGTAGTGTGGCTGAAAAAGGTTTTGTTAATCAAGTTGCACGCTTGAACTCTCTACCCGAAATCCTAGCGGCTGCGGCCTGCGGAAGGAACCTTTCAGTCGTATGAAACCTACCTCTCATGATATAGAAGCTGTCTGTGACTATGTGCAAGCGTTGTGCGGCATCTACTTGGATAGTAGCAAAGACTACTTGATCGAAAGTCGACTTTCGAGACTCGTTGCGCAGTACGAATGCAGTAATTACGCTGAGCTAACGCGTAAGGCTCGCTCTTCAAGCCAACTCGAAACCGATGTGATCAACGCGATTACAACGAACGAAACTCTATGGTTTCGCGACAACGCTCCGTTTGAAGCTCTTCGGCATAAGATATTCCCCGAATTAATCGATGCTAAACAGGGCTCGTTGCATCCGAAGCGATTTCGCATTTGGTCAGCTGCCTGTAGTACGGGGCAAGAAGCCTACAGCATCGCGATGGCATTCGCCGATGTCGTGCCTGACTTTGAAACATGGGACCTGCAAATACTAGGTACCGATATATCCCCCGATGCAGTGGATAAAGCGAATCGCGGGATTTATTCCGATCTTGAAATAAGCCGTGGCTTAGAGCAACGATATCAAGGAAGCTACTTCGTTCGCAATGGTCGCGATTGGCAGATCAACGAGGTGCTGAGAAAAGTTTGTAAATTTGAACAACGCAACCTACTTTCATCATGGAATCATCAAAACGAATTTGATATAGTTTTTTGCCGTAACGTTGCAATTTACTTTAAGCCCGATGACCGTCGCCAGTTGTTTAATCGCATTAAGGATGCGCTAGTGCCTGGTGGTTGGTTCTTTGCCGGGGCTGGGGAATCGCTCATGGAAATGGGTGAAAACTGGAGGCCTCATCAACATTGTCGTGCCACTTGCTATCAACCGAACGGTTGCAACGGAGTTGCTACCCTTAAGCGATAAGAGTTTTAGCGAATCATTTCAGTCGAGTTGATTGATTATCGACTCGATTTGGTTTGCGATGAGAACTTGCCAATGCCAATGCTCGAAAGGCTTCTTCAAGGTTTTGGAGATTTGCTTTGGTTGAGACCAAAGCTGGCGTAAAAAACTACCTAGCTGTCTGGCTCGTTGGGGTCGCTTTCCGGTTATTGGTGGTTGAAGTCTGCCTTCTTTAAGGATGCCCGCCTCGACGGCAACGAGGACTTTAATTTCAATCTCCGATAGGAGTATCGCTTCGTGAATTTGTAGCGACCAATTGGTCGTTACCAACAGTTTCTCCGAGAGGGTTTCGTCTGTGCTTCTCTGTCCCTCAGCCAATAATCCTTTTGGTAATTGGGAAAGACTAGCTTGAGGCGATGCCGTTGTTAGAAAAAGGATTTGCTGCGCGTCATCACAAAGAATTTCCGTAGCAAGAACAAGCGGGTTCTCAGGAACTTTCTGAGGCTCGCAAGCCCCCGTGCCGACCATTAAAAATTGTTGTGGTTGATGGGTTAAGGCAAGCGTCTTCAATGCCTTGGCTAGAAATTGGGCTGAGTCCTGTTGAGTTGAAGCAGAAGAAGCAATCAAGATGATTCGATTCAGCCAAGTTCCTCTTTCGGTTACAAAGTCTTCGCCAACGATACGTTGTACCCCTCGCAAACGATCTCTCACGCCATCGAGTAGCCCGCTTGAGATTTCCCAAAGAACAAGATCACACTTCATGCGACCCGCCCGTTGATCGACGTTATTCGTTCGACTAGACATCAATCGGTGCAGCGTTTGGAGCAGCATGCCTAGCTGCAAATTGGTCAGTTTCTTCGCTTACTGATGTCAGCAAACAGAGGCGCACAACCACACCTTGGGCTGGTTCACTTTCTAGGCTGATGTCTCCACCATGTTCGGTAATAATTCTCCAGCACTTACTAAGCCCAAAACCAAGGCCTCGTCCTGCTTCGCGCCCGCTGAAGAAGGGATCAAAGACATGAGGCAAAATCGCGTCGGGTATGCCAGGGCCATTGTCACGGACCTCGATTTCAACTCTTCCTACGGGTGCGGGTTGAATCGTTAAGGCAATTTCATCGCCATCGCCGATCGCTTCGAGACTGTTGTCGATAAGAGCCCGAAGGGCAACTTCAATTTGCAGCGGGTCGGCCCATATCTTGGCATCCATCTCGTGATGCGATGTGCGATCGTCCAAGGTTATGCGAATTGCCCGTTCGGCCGCTAGCGGCACGGTTTCTTTGACAAGTTTTTCAGCAATCGTGAAAAGCGAGACGATTTCCTTCTGTGGCGCAGGGGGACGAGCAAAGAGCATGAGGTCTGAGATCATCTCATGCGCTCGCATGGAAGCACGGTGCATGGCCTCTAGCATTTTAAGTTTACGGGGATCATCCTCTTCTTTGAGCATCGTTTGTGCTCGCAAAGCGATGTTCGCCAACGGGTTGTTGATCTCGTGGCTCGCCCCATAGGCAAGCTCTTTCATCGCATCGAGCTTTGCTCGTAGCAATTCTTCTTGAAAAAATTCCTTCTGCTCAGTCTGCGCTGCTTCGCGACCAGCTTGGTAACCATGTGACCAACCCTCGTCTAATCCTTCAGCGTAGGCGGATTGGTAAAGTCGCCAAACGGTTTGATTTTTCTTCCGCGCAGCAAGACCTGTGAGAGGACTTTGACGTGCCAATAGTTCTTTATGTCGTGAGGGTATATGCCTCATTGCATCCCTATCAATCGAGTAGAAGGGTGCCACTGCTGGCTTGCCCAGCGGTGCGAAGCAGTTAGCTGGCCCACGCGGCTAATAAGCCAGCAGTGGCCCCTAAAAACATCTTATGGATAACCTCATGACCTTTGCTATCCTTCAATTTAAGTATCAGGAAAAAGCTGGCTGGTTAGATTTTTAGATACTCTTTAAGTAGGTGCGGCTTCCACATCTAGTAGTTGGCATACACGCTGGGTAAGTGTATCGACGTCAAACGGCTTTTTGAGGAAATCATTTGCCCCCGCATCGCGAAGCTGCTGAATGCGATCTTCTTCCACCATACCGCTAATACAGACAATTCGCACGTCGTCCATCGAGGAATCGCTACGAACCAACTGGCAGACTTCCATGCCGTTGATGTCGGGTAGCATGATGTCTAGCACGACCAAATCGGGCCGGAACTCTTTGATCAACATACCAGCGCCAAAGCCGTTGTTGACCGATCGTATATCAAAACGACCGTCACGTTCAAAATGATCGACTAAGAGATCGACCAAGTCTTGGTCGTCATCGACGATAAGCAATTTTCGCTTTCCACTATCGAGCGCATCGGTAGGGATACCGTTGTCTCGCATGAAGGAATAAAGCTGATCACGAGGGATACGACGAAAGCGGCTCCCCGGTACCCGAAACCCCTTAAGTTGGCCCGAATCGAAGCAGCGAATAATAGTCTGTTGGCTAACCTTGCAAATCTTTGCAGCTTCGCCGGTGGTGAAGACAGTCTTCATGGACAGAACCACCCCTCTCCGTAGTTGATGGTGTGCAATGGTTGTAAAACGATTCGAGACTAGCACAACTGCCATGACTCCATTCATTCAGGCTTAGAATTACCCCCGTAGTTTTGATGGGGGCGAACTGTTTGAAAGGTTCAAAAAGCTGGTAGGTCTCACTTTCCGCTAAGTCGAGTCTAATTAGCCCTAAGTCTTATCAATCCTAAGAGTTGGCTGACAAAATCGACGTGTTGGAATCGTTGTTTGTTTGTCGGTAGCTTTTGCTGTTACCTCGTGCCAAATAAAAGCAACCGAGAGAAACAACTTTGCTTGGTAGAAACGAGGACTATTTGTCCCTCGCCATAACCACCAAGCTTGCGGTAACCACTTGAGCCCCGCGAACTGGCTTAGCTTTGCAAACCCACGCGGTTCTGCAAACCTCAGTTTTCGCCGGTCCTTCCGAAGCTACCTGAATTACCTGGTATCCTCGAATTATAAGGGGTCAGGAGTTCTCGTCAACATCGGTATGTTTTCCGCAAACTGTTGCTCAACATGGACTTGTGTAAATACCCCCAAACGGTGGGTCGGTTTTCTTATAAACTTGACCAACAAGGCCAGAGAACCCCTAAACTTCTCAAATACCCATTAAAGCTAGCTAACCACGCTTCAAATGAGCCATTAGCAAGGCAACGTCGGCAGGTGTAACGCCCCGAACACGGCTTGCCTGAGCCAAGTCGGCTGGTCGAATTTTTGCGAGTTTCTCCCGCGCTTCATGTCTCATCTGGCCAAGCCGATCGTAATCGAAATTAGCGGGGATTCGCTTTGCTGAAAGACGCTGTTGGCGATCAACTTCGGTCTTTTGCCTTGCGATATATCCGGCGTACTTGGTGTCATTGAGAGCCTGTTCGATTGCCTCGGCGTCAGACCCCAGGAGCATTTCTGTAACTTCCGCCGGGGCGTATTTGGAAACCACACCCCAATCCACTTCGGGACGCTTCAGATGCTCGGCCAATGATTGCCCTTCATAACGTGTTTTCTTCAGTAGCTCGGCAAGCCGGTCGATGGTTATTAGTTTCTCGCGCAAACGAGCCGCACGCTCGGCAGAGACCAAACCAACCCTCTCACCGATTGGCGTAAGACGACGGTCTGCATTGTCTTGTCGAAGCAACAAGCGGTATTCGGCTCGGCTAGTGAACATGCGGTAAGGTTCGTCCACGCCACTCGTAACAAGATCATCAATCAAGACGCCAATGTAGGCCTCGTCACGAGAGAGAACGAGTGGCTCTCGATTGGCGACTGCCAGAGCGGCATTCGCACCCGCAATCAAGCCCTGTGCTCCCGCTTCTTCGTAACCTGTGGTTCCGTTGATTTGTCCTGCAAAATAAAGCCCCGCAACTTTTTTGGTTTCAAGCGTATTCTTTAATTGCTCGGGGGGCGCGTAGTCGTATTCGACCGCATAACCATAGCGCATGATTTCGGCATGTTCACAACCTGGAATCATACGAAACATCTGATCTTGTACGTCGCGTGGTAAACTGGTGGAGACGCCATTGACATAAACCTCAAGCGTATTCCGGCCTTCTGGTTCAAGAAACAGTTGGTGCTGTTCCTTGTCGGCAAATCGAACAATTTTGTCTTCAATCGAAGGGCAATAGCGTGGTCCGCTTGAGTTAATTTGCCCACTGTACATTGGTGCTCGACTGAGATTCTCGCGAATTAATTCGTGTACGGCAGGTGTGGTATAAGTAATGTGACAAGGTATTTGTGGTTCGGTGATTGACCTAGTTAAAAACGAAAAGGGCTGCGGCTCGTCATCACCAGGCTGGATAGAACACTTGGTGTAGTCAATCGTACGAGCATTCAGGCGGGGAGGTGTACCAGTTTTGAATCGTTCGAGCTGAAAACCTAAATCGGTAAGGGATTTGCTTATGCCAGCCGTGGTTCCTTCACCCGCTCGGCCACCCGCTGTTTTGGCTTCGCCCGTGTGCATGAGGGCTTGCAGAAAAGTACCTGTGGTGAGAATCACGGTTTGGGCATGGTAGATAGCATCCCCTTTCACTCGCACGCCGATAATCTGATCGTTTTCGACCAGCAATTCTTCTACCGCTTCTTGGCGGAGGCTAAGGTTGGGTTGCCCTTCGACAAGACGTTTGATCTCGGCTTGGTAGCCCCGCTTGTCTGCCTGAGCCCTTGGGCTGTGCATGGCAGGTCCTTTGCGCCGGTTGAGCATCCGAAACTGGATTCCCGTACGGTCGATCGCCACGCCCATCGCCCCGCCCAAGGCGTCGATCTCGCGAACAATTTGGCCCTTACCCACACCCCCGATTGCCGGATTGCAGCTCATCTGCCCCACGGTATCTAGGTTGGTCGTTAGTAAAGCGGTCTTTGCACCAATGCGTGCCGCAGCTAGCGCCGCCTCGGTGCCTGCATGCCCCGCACCAATAATTAAGACGTCGTAATCGTAGGTCGATAATAGGGAATTGGATGCCATGGGAATAGATTAAGCGAAGTGAGGTCCTTAGGCTATTGGTACGTTGGCTTTCGTGGTAAGACACAGCAAATTAGTCGATTACAGCATTCCAAAGCACAAGAATGGGCAAGAAAAAGAACCTCTCAACACGGTGTCCTTGGGCCGAAGTCTCGGACCTTGACCGTGAATATCACGACACCGAGTGGGGAGTACCCGTTTACGATGACCACCAAATCTTTGAAATGCTAACGCTCGAAGGGGCTCAAGCAGGGCTCTCCTGGAGTACAATCCTGGCCAAACGAAAGGGATATCGAAAGCTCTTTGCCGACTTCAATCCTCAGAAAGTCGCCCGGTTTGATGACCGTCGAATTGAAGAACTACTGCTTGACCCTTCGATTGTTCGTCACCGAGGAAAAATTGAATCCACGGTAAGCAACGCTCAATCCATGCTCAAAGTACAAGAAGAGTTTGGATCACTATCAAAATTTATTTGGTCTTTTGTGGATGGCAAGCCGATTCAAAACCGCCATCGTAAGATGGAAGATGTACCTTCGGAAACCTCCATCTCAAAATCTATGAGCAAAGAACTCAAGCTTCGCGGCTTTCGGTTCGTCGGTCCTACGATTTGCTATGCCTTCATGCAAGCTGCCGGCTTGGTAAACGATCATTTGGTCAGTTGCCCGTGTCACACGGTTTGTTTACAAACCTTAAAAAAATAGAACCGATTATTTCCCCAATTC
The DNA here is from genome assembly GCA_964352045.1 of uncultured Planctomycetaceae bacterium. GTDB lineage: Bacteria > Planctomycetota > Planctomycetia > Pirellulales > Lacipirellulaceae > CAYGQU01. The sequence goes on along the minus strand of CAYGQU010000013.1, from coordinate 3,005 downwards.
AACCAAGCGTTGATAATGTTCGTTCCATCTCGCTGCGATTTGGTGCCAGGAGAATCTTTCGTGAGCAAGCCCACGGCCGTTTTGACCAAGCTGCTTGGTCTCTTCCGGTTGATTCAGCAATTCTTGCAAGGCGGTGGCTGCTGCTTTAATGTCCATCTTCACCACTCGACCAGTTTTTGCGGCCGCTACTTCATCACAGATGTTAACTTGGTCCGATACTAAGACAGGTGTTCCACACGCCATAGCCTCTAGCACGGCGTTACCAAAGTTTTCCTGATAACTAGTAAGTGCGAACAAGTCGGCATCGACCATGGCGTGGAGTTTCTCTTCACCATGAATCGGTCCTGTGTAGTAAATTCGGTCTTTAATTCCAAGCGCCTCGGCCATCGCGCGAACTTTCTGCACATAGCCCGCTTCGTCAGGACCAGCAATCACCAGCACAGCTTCGGGATTATCAAGTCGTGCGAATGCCGGCAAGAGGACGTCCAACCCTTTCTTAGGAGCAATGCGTCCTAGAAACAGTACCATCGGTTTTTCGCCAATGCTCAACTTACGACGCAGGTCACCACGGCGTGGCAAATCTTCGTACTCACTCAAGTCGATACCATTTGGTTCGATGATTACCTGTTCCGGCGTCGTAAAAGAAGCCGCAAGCTCCGCCTCACGTTGCGTGGTAAAATGTATTCCCGCGGCATCTCGTAGCATGGCGCGAAGCCTTAGCTGCAGGTACAGTTTTTTTTTCCACTTACTTCGATTGGCCAATGACCAAGGATCAAGCATCCCACAGGTCCTAATCACATACGGAATTCCCTTGCGTCTGGCAGCACACGCCGCGTGATATTGAATATCTTCCCAAATGCCATGCAGGTGTAGAATATCGGTATCAGCAATACGCTGGTCCATTCTCACTTGCGATTTACGGTTATGGAGCGGTCCTAAGCGGGGGGTGTGCAATGGCTTGTAAATATCGAGCGGCGAGAAGATGTGGTCAGGCTCGTGTTCGTAAAAAATCGAAACCTGGTTTGCCGCTACTTGCTCTTTGGCAAGACCCGCCATTGCGACTACCGGACCACCATACGAGAGATTACGGCTGGTGATGAAGTGTCCGACGTGCATGATGCATCCTTTATACCTAGGCGAACAGAGGCACGCAACCATTCTCACAGCCGTAATACGCGACCTTACAGCGGCTGCAGCCTAATCGCTAAGAATCGCTAGCAAGGCGTCGGTTTGGCCAGGCGTTCCGACCGAAATACGCAAGCCCTCAAAAGGCTTTCCATGCCAATCGTATTTCATGTAACGGACTAAAATTCCTGCCGCTTTTAGACGCTCGTAAATTGCTTCGTGCTCGCCAAGAGGGTGCTGACACCAAACGAAATTAGCCTCTGAGCAAATCGTAATAAAACCGACCGATTGCAAACTAGCATCAAGCCGCTTCCGCTCGGAAAGCACTTTGGCAAGATTCTCTTCAAGCCATTCTTGGTCGTCGATTGCGGCCGTTGCGGCAGCAATTGAAAGGGCATCGCAGTTGTAGCTGTCACGCACCTTATGCAATTGCTCGATCACTTGGGGTTGAGCCACCAAATAGCCGAAGCGAAGTCCTGCCAAGCCATAGCTTTTTGACAAGGTTCGGCTCACCATGACACGTTCATTCTCACTGACGAGCCGAAGGCAATTCGTCTTTGCAAAATCTCCATACGCTTCATCGACAAGCAATGGCCAACTTATTTGGTCGGCAAGTCGGCTCACTTCGCTTGGTGATAAAAGCGTACCCGAAGGACTATTCGGATTTGCCAAGTAGCTAAGCTGAACATCGCCTGATGGTTCTGTAAAGCTTTGCCCCATGGTCCAGTCGGTCTCGTAATCAACAACGTCGGCCTTAGCTCCCTGAATTTGTGCCAGCGTCTTGTAGAGCGAATAGCTTGGCATTGCAAAGCGAACCGCTTGCCCCGAATCGACAAACGCGCGAGTTACGATCGTTAAAACATCGTCGCTGCCGTTGCCACAAAGAATCCAATCAGGAGTGATGTCGGGGTTTTCTTTTGAAAGAACTTCAGCTGCCCGTGTACGAAACGCTGTCGCCGTAGCGTCAGGATAACGCGAAAGAGAACCTACCGCACTTGCGACGGCTGGTGCCACCTTCAAAGAAGGAGGATAAGGGTTTTCGTTCGTATTGAGCTTGACGGCTTTCGTCCCCCGTGGCTGTTCGCCGGGGACATAACCTGTCATCTCTTTGATATTTCTTCTAAACATAAATGAAATGTTGTTCAGTCTTCGAGCCGTATCGTAACCGCGCGAGCGTGACCCGTCAGACCTTCTTTGTTGGCAATGCGGACAATGTCTTCAGCGTTTGCTTTTAAGTCGGTTTCGGAAAAAGCAATCACGCTATTCGATCGCAGGAAATCATTGCTCGACAAGCCACTTGCAAAACGAGCCGTTGCGCCAGTCGGCAAAACATGCGATGGCCCTGCGGTGTAATCTCCAACCGGCACCGGGCTATAGGGCCCCATAAAGACGGCACCGGCACAGCGAATTTCCTCAAGCAACGACTCAGGCTCTTCACAAGCAAGATGGAGGTGCTCGGTAGCAAGCTCGTTACACAACTCTGCTGCTTGATCGCGATCAGCAACGGCTATCAAAGCACCAAAGTCAGCAAGCGACCGACGTGTTAAGTCACCTCGTTCGAGCCCTTCGAGTTGCTTTTCAAGTTCTTCCCAAACCTGTTCAACCAGCGGTTCGTGCCAAGTAATAAGCACTGCCGAGCCAGGCGAATGCTCCGCTTGGGCAATCAAATCTGCCGCCACATAGGCAGCAGGTGTGGTTTTGTCGGCAACGACAATCACTTCGCTTGGGCCCGCGATCGAATCAATATCGACCGTGCCGAAAACATGTCGCTTTGCCAAAGCAACGAACAAGTTGCCTGGCCCCACGATTTTATCAACTTGCGAGACTACTCCTTCGCAACCATAAGCAAGTGCAGCAACCGCCTGGGCCCCCCCCATACG
>CAYGQU010000012.1:0-16867 GCA_964352045.1 uncultured Planctomycetaceae bacterium | reverse complement strand
CGGCCGACTGGCGCCCCTCGGAGCACATGACAAGCTGGCCACAGATGATCGCAACTATGCAAAACAACTGGCCACAAGGACTTGCTTACATGGGGGCCGTGCTAGCAATTTTGCTGACACATGAAATGGGACACTTTGTGATGACCCTTCGACACCGTATCCCGGCTAGCTACCCGCTATGCATCCCTGTTCCCTTCAATCCTATAGGTACGATGGGGGCCGTTATTGGTATGGATGGCATGCGTGCCAACCGGCGTGAGATTTTTGATATTGGCCTTGCTGGTCCCTTGGCTGGTTTAGTGGTGGCAATACCCTTGCTATGGATCGGCGTCGGACAGCTCGATCTATCAACTGAACCCTTGCCGGGCGAAGTGCAGCTCAACAGCCCGTTAGCCGTAAAGTGGATGATTGAATCGCAGCATCCCGAATTTCTAAAAGTCGTAGGTGCCCAACGTGCCGAGTGGATTGGTATCTCGCAAGTGAACGCTTACTTCATGGCAGGTTGGGTTGGTTTGCTTGTGACGGGCCTCAACATGTTGCCCATTAGTCAGCTTGATGGGGGGCACACAATCTACGGGCTCTTTGGCCGCGATGCATTGACCTTCGCCCGAGGTTTTTTGGTCGTCGCGATTACCTATGTTGTAATCAATCTCGAACAAGCAGCCGTCTGGACACCAATGCTGATCTTGGTAATTCTCATGGGAGTCGATCATCCCCCTTCGTCCGACGATGAGGTTGAGCTTGATACGCCCCGATGGTTGATCGGTGCCGCCTCGCTAGCAATCCCGATTGTTTGCTTCCCTTTATTGGGATTAAAGCAGTAAACTCTGGAGAAGAATTGAACGCGGATCGGTTGATTTACTAAGGGTTGCTAAGCAGCACGCGATGTTAGCTTGGCTGGATCAAATTCAATTGGATTGGATCGACCGAACGAACCGTGCTTCAAGAAGTGGTGCGTAAGGTCCGCGGTCTCACGAGTCCAGAGCACGCCCGAATGATGCCCCTCGACCGTGCGATGATCCGTTTGCCCTTCGAGCTCGGTTTGACCAGGCCGCAGGACCGAGTCCTTGCTTGCTGCCAAGATGCCAACTTCTCTTCCTTCCGGCAAAGGCCCCATTTGGTTGACGAGGCTTTCGGGTGTATCCATTAGTTCTAACAGCGTCGGGACGGCCCAGCTTTGCCACCAGGCGCGGCGCGTCGCAACATGCGAACCACGATTTGGCGGAGCGATCATCACAACGCGGCCAAAATTCTCAGGCAATTCTTCTTCTAGGGCACAACGTGAAACGATGCCCCCCATGCTGTGACCTACCAAATGAACCCGATCGTAACCCACGGCTAGCTTGCGTAATACTTTGGCTAACTTACGCCCATGCGAACGATTAGACCACCAGACCGAGGGATAACCGTAGAGCTTTGTTTGATAACCCGCTTTGCGAAGCCGTTTCGATAAGGGAGTAAGCACCCAGCGAGTCGAAGCAATCCCATGGGCTAGTACGACCAATTCCCGATTTGGATCGACGTCTTGCTTTCGGCTACCAGATTTTAGCTGCTCAGGGCCAAACGGCAGACAGTTTTCACGATCCTTCTCGCGAGCTCTAGCGTCGCTGCTAGCACCGTCGTTTGACTCCATGGGCGTGTCGTCGAATACCAATCTGTCGAGTAGGAAAGGATGTAGCATCAAGGAACCAGTCGCTTAGTGAGTTACAGGGAGATCACTATCTACTGATTATCGTTTGGTAACGATAGCCTAGATAAGCTACATAGAAAGCCAAAAGCAAATTACTTTCCAAACCCTGCTTGAGTTTGCCGACATGGCTGATGACTTAGATTCGCCCAAACGAGCCATGGCTAAGAAAACGATTCGTTAGATCAGCTGTTTCGGTGCTCCAGAGGATCCCCGTGTGCCATCCCTTTACCGTACGATGGTCGGCCTGTCCTTCGACTTCGGTCATACCTGGCCTGATTACGTTGTCGTTGCTAGCAGCTAGCACACCGACTTCGCGGCCAGGGGGAAGTGGCCCTAATTGATTGACCAAGCTATCAGGCGTATCACGCATCTCCAATACGGGTGGCGAAAACCACCCATGCCAAGGGGCATTGCGCGTCGCAATGTGTGAGCCACGATTCGGTGGGGCAATCATTACGATGCGGCCAAGATTCATTGGCATCTCTTGCTCGAGCGCACAACGAGTGATTATGCCTCCCATGCTATGTACAACCAAATGGATTTTGTCGTACCCTTCAGATGCCCGGTGAACAACCTTGACAAATTTCTTGGCGTGGGTCCGAATCGAATACCAAATCGAATTGTAGCCATATACTCGCGTCGAGTACCCAACCGTACGAAGTCGCCTAGCAAGCGGATAGAGCAACATCCGAGGCGAAGCAATGCCGTGGGTCAATAAGACCAATTCACGACTCTTATCAATTGCTTTGCCCTTTTGATCCTGGGGATTCGTTTGGAAAGGAAACCGATTACTCGATTCCACCATCGGCTGCGAATAGTCAAGGTCGGTACTTTGAATCATCAGGGGCTCGAACTTGCGTTTAAAATGTAGGTTATGCCAATCAGACGATCTTTCGATAAAAAAACCGATTGGATGCGGCTATTTACACTACGGCAAGTAAAGCGAGACGGATCGCTTGCTCACGAAATTCGGCTACTGTACCCATTTCCGTAAGGCCCATACGGCAACGAGTGCGCCGCATGTGGAAACAATCAGCTGCGCAACCACCCCGTTGGCTTCGAACCCAATGCGGCTAAACAGAAAGCCACCGACGAAAGAGCCGATCAGGCCCATGATCGTCATGCCAATAATACCCGGCCTGCCCGAGCTGCTGAGCTGCTTGGCAAGCCAGCCAGCGACGAGGCCGATGATGAGCATTCCTACAATTCCGGTCATATCAGCACTTCGTCTTTAGGACTGTGATCTTGGGGAAAAATGCTCGTAACCAATTGAGAAACTCATGGAGCCAAAAGCAGACGCCCCGGAGCGGCCAAGAAGCCTTTGAGTTCATTAACGAATCGGGCGGCATCGGCCCCATCGACAACGCGGTGATCGTAGGTCAATGACAGGGGCATCACCAGTCGAGGCTTTACGGCTTCACCCACCACGGTTGGGAGCATGCGACTCCGCCCGACAAGTAGGATGGCAACTTCAGGCGGATTAATAATCGGAGTTGAGTACATACCACCGACGGCACCCATATTGCTGATCGTGAAGGTACCACCACGCATTTCATCAATGCTCAGCGACCCTTCGCGTGCCTTATTGACCAAACGATCAAGCTCGGCGGTGATTTGCGAAATACTCATCCGGTCAACATCGCGAAGCACAGGAACCGTGAGACCACGGTCGGTATCAACCGCAACTCCAATGTTGATGTATTCTTTGTAAATGATTTGAGCTGCTTCCATATCGACCGAAGCGTTGACAATGGGGTGCAGCTTCAGAGCGCCGGCGATGGCTTTGAGCAAGAAGGGCATTTGCGTCAGCTTTAAGCCACGAGCCGCATAATCTCCTTTACTTTGCTGACGCATCTCCTCGAGTTCTGATACATCGACATCATCGAAGTTCGTTAGCTGAGGAATTGTCGTGTAACTGGCGACCATGTTCTTAGCGATTGTCTGCCGCATGCGCGACATCTTTTCGATGCGAGTAGCACCTTGGCCATCAGAGCTTGCCGCTCCAGGAGCGGTCGAGGCGGTTTCCGATGCGCGTGCTTGTTCTTGCGAGGCGCGGACATGAGCGTGTACGTCTTCTTCAGTTACACGCCCCCCCGCACCACTGGGCCGAACGCGGCGAAGATCGACGCCCAACTCACGAGCGAGGCGGCGAACCGAGGGGCTTGCCGCTGCCGAGGAGACGCCATCGCCAGGCGTATCAACCGAATTAACCGCTTCGGGGGCTGGTGCGGCCGGTGGTGGCGACGCTGCTGCGACAGGAGCCGCAACCGAAGCCGGCTTAGGGACTGGAGCCGGTGCTGAGACTGGGGCAGCGACAGGAGCAACTGCAACCGGGGCTGGCTCGGGCGGTGCTGCAGGCGTCGGCTCAGAAGCAGGCGTAGGTTCGGGGGCTGACGGGGGTGCCGCTGACTGGGGTGCTGCCGTCGCTCCCGCCTCGATTTCAAACAATGGGGCTCCAACAGCAACCGTGTCGCCTTCGCTCACCAAAATTTTGGTAATCGTTCCGGCTTGCGGGCTGGGGACAGGCATCGTCGCTTTGTCGGTTTCGATTTCGAGCAAATCTTGATCGACAGTGACCGTCTCTCCTTCGCTAACCAGAATCGACAAAACGTCGCCTGACTCAATATTTTCACCCAGACTTGGCAGCTTAATTTCGTTTGACATGATATTTCGTAGGTTCAAAAAAGAACCGCGAAGTAAGCGAGAGATCTTGAATAGGAACTAATCGCTAAGGAAATGGTTAGTTAGTTTCTTGACGAATGATGAAGTAAATAAAAGCTAGGCGTACAAGGCCGACACCTTTTCACGATCATAACCCAAATCGACGATCGCTTGATCGACAACAGTTGCTTCGACCTGGCCCTCTTTCATCAGCTTGTAGAGCGTTGCGATGACGACCGACTCGGCATCAACCTCAAAGTGGCGACGCAAGTTCTCCCGGCTTTCGCTTCGACCCATGCCATCGGTGCCCAGGGCAAACATGCCGTTAGGGCACCAATCAGAAACTTGCTCCGCCAAGCAACGCAGGTAATCACTGGCAGCAATCACGGGGCCTTTGGTCCCGTCAAGCTGCTCTTCAATATACGACTTGCGTCGCGTTGCGGTCGGGTTGAGCATGTTCCATCGTTCGGTTTCTTGAGCGTCGCGGCGCAATTCGTTGTAGCTCGTAACACTCCATACGTCGGAGGAAATATTGTACTTCTCAGCCAAAATTTGCTGAGCATCGAGCACGCCATGAAGTATCGAACCTGATCCAAATAGCTGGACATGGTGCTTAGCATCCTTGGCTTTCTCGCTTTTCAATCGATACATGCCGCGAATGATTCCTTCTTGGCATCCTTCAGGCATTTCCGGCATCATCACATTTTCATTTTCTAGCATGATGTAATAAATGCACGTTTCATTTTCAACATACATCTTTTGAAGACCGTGGAAAATGATAACTGCCGTTTCGTAAGAATAAGCAGGGTCGTAGGCGCGAACAGTTGGGAACGCAATCGCATTCACAAGCGAGTGCCCATCTTGGTGCTGAAGTCCTTCGCCGTTGAGCGTCGTACGGCCCGCTGTGCCACCGAGCATGAAGCCCTTAGCACGCATGTCTGCAGCAGCCCATACGAGATCACCGATACGCTGGAAACCAAACATCGAATAGTAAATGAACATTGGAATCATGTTCACACCATGCGACGAATAAGCCGTGCCGGCCGCGTTGAACGAACTCATCGAACCCGCTTCGGTAATGCCTTCTTCGAGTAATTGACCATCCTGTGCTTCTTTGTAGTACGAGATTTGATCAGCATCGACCGGTTCGTAAAGCTGGCCAGCATGGGCGTAAATCCCAACTTGTCGGAACAGGCCTTCCATGCCAAAGGTCCGCGATTCGTCGGGGACAATGGGAACGATGTGCTTCCCAATTTTCTTATCACGCAAAAGGTCGGTTAACAGGCGGACAAAACCCATTGTAGTCGACATCTCTTTGCCCGGTCCCTTGCTAACGAGCTTGTCGAGCGTCTTTTTGTACTCTTCAAGCGTCGGGACTTCCATCGTCACTGGGGCGTGGGTTCGAGCTGGCACCGGGCCGCCTAGTTCTTGGCGACGCTCACGCAAGTACTTCATTTCAGGGCTATCTTCGGGTGGACGATAAAAAGGCGCTTCGGCCACGCGTTCGTCCGAGATAGGAATTCCAAAGCGAGTTCGGAACTCACGCAATTCCTCTTCATTGAGCTTCTTGTTGTTGTGGGTCATGTTACGACCCTCGCCCGCTTCACCGAGGCCATAACCTTTGATCGTCTTAGCGATGACGACGGTTGGCTTGCCATTGCGTTCACACGCCTTTGAATAGGCTGCGAATACCTTCTCGGGATCGTGCCCCCCACGACGCATTTTTTCGAGTTTGTCGTTTGAGAGGTTTTTGACCCGTTCGAGCAATTCGGGGTACTTTCCGAAGAATTTCGAGCGAATGTAATCGCCACCCGCAACCACGTATTTTTGATATTCGCCATCGACGACTTCCATCATACGTTGGGCGAGCAGGCCATCGTGATCGGCTTCGATGTACGGATCCCAATCACTTCCCCAAACAACTTTCACGACGTTCCATCCCGCGCCGCGGAAAGTCCCTTCGAGTTCTTGGATGATCTTACTGTTGCCCCGCACCGGGCCATCGAGTCGCTGAAGGTTGCAGTTGATAACGAACGTTAGGTTATCAAGATGCTCGCGTGAGGCTAATGAGATAGCACCAAGTGTTTCGGGCTCGTCGCACTCGCCATCGCCCAGGAATGCCCAAACTTTTTTGTTCGAGCAATCTTTAATTCCGCGATCGGTAAGGTACTCGTTGAAGCGAGCTTGGTAGATCGCCATGATCGGGGCCAGACCCATCGACACGGTGGGGAACTCCCAAAACTCGGGCATAAGCCAAGGGTGTGGGTAGCTCGACAGCCCACCCCCTTCGCCCATTTCGCGACGGAAGTTGATCAGGTTTTGCTCCGTTAGACGTCCTTCAAGAAAGGCGCGGCTATACATACCAGGGGCAGTATGGCCTTGGTAATAGACTTGGTCTCCCGAGTAACCATCTTCGCCCCGTCCTTTAATAAAGTGGTTCAATGCGACTTCGTACAAGGTAGCCGATGAGGCAAACGAACTGATGTGCCCACCCGGTGCTGCCGGATCGCGGTTCGCCCGCGTTACCATGGCCATTGCGTTCCAACGGACGTAACTCTTGATACGTCGCTCGAGCTCACGGTCGCCCGGATAAGCTGGTTGATCCGCGCGGGGAATCGTGTTGACGTAAGGTGTGGTAGCCGTAAACGGAAGTTCGGCGCCGTTACGGACGGCCGAGGCTTCGAGCGCTGCCAAAAGCTGGCTGACTCGTTCGGGCCCTTTGTTCTCAAGAACGTAATCGAGCGATTCAAGCCATTCAGCGGTTTCGGCTGGATCGACATCGTTCGGAATGGGAGAATGTTTTGTATTCACGTCGGCGCTGGCCATCAGGGTTACCTGTGTTTGGCTAAGTTAGGTTTTGCGTCTGCTAATTAGTCCGTTTTTTTGTCTCTTTGAAGTCATCACTTGCGTTTCGGACGATAAACTTCTGTTGCGGTTCCCAAATGAACCTCGCCGGCGAAGGCGACGGTTTCACTGAGCGTTGGATGCGGGTGAATCGACTCGGCTATGTCGCGTACTTGGCAGCCCATTTCGATGGCGACGACTGCCTCGGCAATCAATTCGCCAGCACCGGCACCTACGATGCCACAACCGAGAACGCGGTCTGTCTCAGGATCAACAATCCACTTGGTCATGCCATCGGTGCGGCCATTGGCAATGGCTCGTCCCGAGGCTTGCCAAGGATATTGCGAAATCTTTACTTTGCGACCCTGCCGCTTGGCTTCGTCGGCTGTGAGGCCAGCCCAAGCGATTTCGGGGTCGGTGAAGACAACAGCCGGTATGGCTTGGGCATCGAAGGCCGAGGGTTCGCCGGCAAGGACTTCCGCGGCAATTTTACCTTCGTAGGCTGCCTTGTGGGCTAGCATCGGATCGCCCGCTACGTCGCCGATTGCCATGATATGGGGATCGCTTGTCTTTTGCTGCGAATCGACTTCGACAAAACCACGGTCGTTCACCGTCACTTTGGTATTTTCAAGACCGAAGCCTTTTGAAACGGGCCAACGGCCAATCGAAACCAGGACCCGATCGAATTTTAGGGTATCATTCACATCGGGCCCTTCGACGGTGACTTCGACTTGGTTACCCACGTCTTTAAGGCCCGCCACTTTGTGGCTTAAAAGAATTTTCTCGAACCGTTCGTTAACTCGCTTGGCTAGCGGCTTGACGAGGTCACGGTCGGCACCAGGTAGCAACCCATCGCCAAGTTCGATAACAGTCACTTTCGAGCCAAGCTCTGAATACACTGTGCCCATCTCAAGGCCAATGTAACCGCCCCCGACGACGAGCAACGATTCGGGAATGTCTTGCAAATCAAGCGCGCCGGTCGAACTCATCACACGAGGTGAACCAATGTCAAGGAACTTGGGCATCGCCGGCACGCTGCCCGTTGCCAAAATGCAGTGATCGAAAGTGAGCCGCTCGTCGCCGACAATCGAGTGCTTGCTCCCCTTGGCTTGCTCGAGATTGAGCGTTGTCGAATCGACAAATACACCCCGAGCATTGATAACTTTCACTTTGCGAGCTTCGGCCAATTTGCCAAGTCCGCCCGATAGGGTGGCGATGACTTCGTTCTTGCGATCGCGGACTTTGTCAATGTTGATGGATGGCTTGGCGAAATCGACTCCCCATTCAGCCATCTCTTCTGCTTCCGAAAGGATTTTTGCGACATGTAGCAAGGCTTTGGAAGGGATGCAGCCCCGCAGCAGGCAAGTGCCTCCTAGCCGTGGATCGGCTTCGACGATCGTGACTTCCAGGCCGAGGTCGGCAGCCAAGAAAGCCGCGGCATAACCACCGGGCCCGCCACCAAGTACAACTACCTGTGAATGCATCTGCCAATGACCCTAAGTTGTGTTTTCTGTTGTGTTAGTTTGCGGCGTCAACGGCTTGCATGCTCAGCGTTGCCGTACCACCAGTGTTCAATCGGCTGTTAGGATCAAGCCAAAGCTCGATCAAAACGAAGACGAGAGTTGAATCGCGACTTGCGTCTCGATAAGGCTTCCTACTGGCAATCTCCTGCCTGCACCATTCTCTTGCCAGCTGTAACTCGTGGGGAGGGAGATTCCCCGTAGGTGTTCCTGCGGCATTCTCGTGGCGGGAGCTACCGGTTGGACCGCTAGTAGGTGCTGTACCTACTCGACTTGCCATCAGTTGCACGGGCAATCGCCCAGCTTCCTAAGGTGGTTGCTCCGTTACCATGACAGAAAGTAAAGTTTACCCGGCATGGCTTAGGACACAATGGGTTCGGCTTTGCTAGGTTTAGCCTAAATCACCAATATTTGTGACCAAATCGACCAGTGAGGGCCATTTCTAGGTCTTTTTGCCAATTTGAGTGTAAAAACTGCCTCTCTAAGCAGTCTCAGTCGGCAGTCGAAAGGACTCGCTTGAGGGCCGAATCGATATCGGGGGTTTCAAATTGAAAACCTGCCTCTTCCAAGCGTTTTGGACGAACGTCAGCACTTTCGAGCAACAAGGGCCCCGCCGCCTCGCCAACTGCCAGGCGAAGTGCAATCGCTGGTGCTGGCAAAAAAGCAGGTCGCCCTACCGCCCGACCAAGGGCCGAACTGAATTCCTTGTTACTAATCGGCTGAGGAGCCGTGCCATTCACAACGCCATGCATCGACTCGTTATCGACGACAAAACGCAACAGCCGAACCAGATCGGGCAGGGCGATCCAGCTGACGATCTGCTTGCCACTACCAAGCGGACCACCGAGTCCTTTGCGGAAGATCGGTAGCATCTTCTCAATCGCTCCGCCTGCAGGGCTTAGCACCACACCAATCCGAATCTGAGCCACACGAATCCCTGCTTCCCAAGCAGCTTGACTAGCTGCTTCCCACTGCTGGCAAGTCTCGGCCAAAAAACCTAAACCGACGGGCGATTCTTCGGTCAGCACCTCGTTTCCTCGGTCGCCATAAAACCCTATTGCCGAGGCACAAACCATTACACGCGGCTTATGATTGAGTCCTGCAATCGCTTGGCTCAAGGTCTTTGTGCCATGGATTCGACTGTCGGCGATTTTCTTCTTGAAACCTTCGTTCCATCGCTTTTTCGCGATATTCTCGCCAGCCAGATGAATCACAGCATCAATCCCCTCAAGCTGTGAGATGTCGTTCACGTGGGAATCAGGATCCCAACTGACTGTGTTGGGGGCATCGCTCGGCTTGCGAACAAGGCGCAAGACCCGAACGCCGTCCGCTTCAAAAGATTTCGTCAGTGCCGATCCAACAAGACCGCTCGAACCGGTGATTGCCACGGTACGTTGATTACTCATAGCCAAAGCTCCTTAAAAAAGGCGGGGCATAGCCGATGGATGCTCAAGGCAAATCGACTCTGCGGAGGGGGGAGCCCTATTGTAACGAATTCCGAGCGGTATTGAAAAAGGCGTGAAAAAGGGCCGAAAACCACTAAAAGGCTTTGTTCCTTAGACCTAGGGCCTACTTTTTTCGCTTTCGGCTCTCTTTTTCGAGAAAATTCTTTTCGCTACGGCTCAGGCTATCCATTCCCTGTTCGTTGATTTTCTTCAAGATGGCATCAAGCTTTTTTGCATCGGCATCAGTCGGTTCGTCTTTATCGCTGCCACGATGTACTTTCAGATTTGGCTTCGATTTGAACGAGAAAAAATTGGACCAATTCGAGGGCAAGAACTGGCTCAAATTCCATCGGTTACGAAAGTACAGGAATCCAAACAGTGCGCCACCCAGGTGAGCTGTGTAGGCGACATTACCCGATCGGTTGACCGCTCCCATGACGTCTTGGCCTATGAACAAGATCGCAAGCGCCCAAGCAGGTATGGGTAGAATACCCCATATCAACACTTGCTGGTGCGGGTAATTCAGAGCAAACAAAATAAGGATCGCCGAGATTGCGCCCGAGGCCCCTAGCATGCTCGCGGGCCCTCCCCCAGCGGCAATCTCACCAAGGTTCCAAACAATGCCTGCAAAGAGGACCCCAACAAGAAAGATCAACAAATACTCACGTGACCCGTAGCGTACCTCAATGGCTTGCCCAAAAAAGAACAGAGCAATCCCATTGAACAGAATGTGCGAAATACTTAATTCCGAGTGAGCAAATCCATAGCTGATAAATTCGAAGATTCGCCAAGGCTCGCGAAACCAATCCGAATGCAATACGAGCAGATCGGTAAAGCCATCGTTGGTTATGAGTTGGAAGACATAAACCACCGCCATCGTGATTAGCAGCTTCGTATTTACGGACATCTCATTATTCCCATACGAACCGCCACCTCGATTCCAGCCACCCCCTCGTTCGTAATCTCGGTCGTAGATGCCCATAAATATCGAATCAATCGTAATGATTTAGTAAGAATTGGTGCCGTCAGTATTCGGCTGATTCTAGTTCAATCGAGAAGAAATGAGCAGGTGCCACTTATTCTCTCAATGCAAAGCAATTGGTATTCAACTACTAGGTAGTTACTCTCTATTCAAGATGTCTTCTTACGGGTTCAAGCGTAGCTAACCACGCCACAGTGGGTGCGATGATTTCGTTAACCAAATCGACTTCCTTTGCATCGAAAGTCTTGGCACGCTTCGAGGGCTTGTTCACGTCAAACTCTTCTTGAAAACCAGCGATTACTTCTGGAGACTCCGGGAGCTTGCAGAAGTCTAAAAGTCGCGACAACTCCGTTTGATCTAGTTCATTGAGATAGCACTCTGTATACCGATCGTGCGGTAATTTGCGGCCGTCTCGTGTTGCGCTTTCGATGCAAAAACGCCACTGCATCGCACAGACCTCTAGCAAATCAAGGTCATTTACCATTTGATTGATTCCGGGTAGTCGAGGACCCCATACAGATTTTTTCTTTCCTGGCATCCATTTACCCATCACACGTCGCAAGAGTTCGCCTGCATAGTATGGCACTTGGCTTGGTTTTATCTCGCGCATTCGCCTCCATAAAACATTCCTAATGGCAGGACGCATGCCGGTAGCTGATGTTTGCCAATATTCACGTATTGACATGATGGACGATAAGCCGTCGCGGATCATGTGAATGTAAATTGCATCGTCGAGTATTTGATCCACAAAACCAACTCTTAGTGCATTGCTAGGTGTCTTCTCAAGCAAACGACTCTTATTTGCCTGCACCATTTCTTTTGAAAATGCTTCGCGAATGGATTGCTTAATAGCAGGCGTGACATGATTGGGTCTAAGCATGTCCGATCGCATATCGTTACCACGCTTCCAGATCAAACGTGGCTCGTTAATAAGATGCAAATCAGGATGGCGTCGAAACAATCGACTCAAAACACTCGTGCCTGATCGGGGCGACCCAATGATGACAATTGGCTGCTGCAAAGCGGGGAAATCGGTCATATTAAATTAGCTTGAGTCATGAAAAACTTACGGATGAGTCACAAAGAAAGCATCTCATCGTGAAGCAAAGAGTCAACACTTTGAAATAGCAACCTAAATGAAAGTGAAACAGGCTGCAATCATCAAGAATTTTGATTTAGCTTGTCAAAAAGGGGACTGCCTTCATCGTAAGCAAGAAAACCCAATCAAAGTGCGTCGATATCAAGTGCACCCGACGTGACTGGAGTCATATTTCCCTGGGCCCGTTCCATGCGAGCTGCTAGCGTCGCGTTTTGGTTTAGGGTTTCGACTAATAATCGCTCGGCTTTTGTGATTTGGGTTTGAAGCATCTTGAGATGACTCTCGATGGCTTCTCGCTCGCGCTTCATCACCTCAAGATCGGACTCAAGCATACTTACTTCCGCTTCACGATGAGCTTGGAGCCGTTCGGCACCCTTAAGGGCAGAGTCGAGTTTTTTGAGGTCGGCAGTCGAGGCTTGGATCAAAGCCATTAGTTCGGTATTTTCTTTCAAATAGTCTTTAAGCAGCTGTGTATAGGCACGTTCCATACGGCGATAACGGAACGAGACAGGTGCCTCGCCTTCCGAAACCGGATCGCCATCAGCATTCAAGCCCTCAAGACGCAGAGGGTCGTCGTCAGGCTGTTGGGGTGTGCCATCACGTAGGTATTCTTCGACCGACTCGGGTGGAAGCATCGCCCGTAATTGCTCTTCGCTATAACCAGCAAACCGACTGTTTCGATCGATAGGCATCGATTCGTAAATAATCCAAGGACCAGGACTTATCTTGAGTCGCTCAAACGCTTCGGGGTCGGCAGCAACGTTGCTTAATGGTTCAAAAATCGCTTGGCGTTCGTTCACTTCAGTAACTCGAAATTCACCCAAATATCGCCGCTCTCCATCGGCGTAAGGGCCTTGTTCAAAAGCATAGACGACCGCATCGACATTGAGTCCTAAATCACTAGGCTTGGTAGCAGCCTCTTCCTCGACAGGTTCCTCGCCTTCGATTGGTGCTGGCTTGATAAAGGGGAATACAACCGAGAAGCTGCCCGTAACTGGATCAACTTCCGAGTTTGGTGAGGCGTTGCGCCAAACACGGCCCCGTTCACGGCTCATCAAAGCAAGTTGGAATTCTAAATCACGAAGCCCTTCGAGTCGTTCGGCGTCATCGTCGATCTTGAGTCCACTTGCCCCTAGGCGTGAAATGATTTGCCCCGAGTCGGTTCCTTCGAGGATCGCTTCGATCCCTTCTTCTTGTTTGGCAAGATTCTCGAGCGCTTGCTTTTCTTTCTTTTGATACTCGGTGCGAATGCTTAGCGACTGGGAAGCCAAAACGATGTAGCCAACACTTGCAAAGTAGAACATCACCAGCACCAATACATGGGCCCAGTGCCAATACTTCGTTGCCAAGAACGCAGCGACGAGGACGAATAACGTCAACACGCCAATGATGATCGGGACTATCAAGGCCAGCTTCTCTGCGTAGGAGGGTTCTCGGAACGGATCTCAAATCAACGGCAAGGCTTAATCCCCCCTGGGGGTTCCACCTCTAAATGCGGAGTTTAGGCAAACCGCGTTGAATAACACGATAGTAAACGGCAAAACCGCGTTGGTCAACGAATAACCTGAATGCCAATTTTCTTCTAAGTTCAATTATGTTAGTAATTTGCGACAATCTTACGATTGTCGTGTCGGATGATGGTCTAAGAGTTTTTTGCCCAAGGCTACCGATCGGGCCGATTAAAACGAATATCGGGCATTCTCAAGGGCAAAAACAAGCTGAGCGATTTGGTCATCCGTATGCGAAGCACTAAGGCTGATACGCAGCAGAGACTCTCCCTCGGGCACCGACGGGGGCCGTATGGCAGGAACGTAGCAACCCGCTTCGATCAACTGTTCTGAGAGTCGCACTGCCATGTCGGGCGCGCCGATGATGAGCGGAATGATCTGACTCGTCGAGTTGCCTGTGTTCCAACCTTGTGCTTGTAGCGACCTACGAACCTGTTGCGCTAAATCTTGTACTCGTTCGCGGCGTCTTGGTTCTGATTGCACAAGATTCAAAGCTTCGATTGCGGCAGCCGCCAAAGCAGCCGGCGGGGCAGTCGAGAAGACATACGATCTAGCTCGGTTGTAAAGCCATTCGATCAGTCGTCGCTGCCCTGTAACAAAACCACCCGAGGAACCAAACGCTTTACTTAGCGTTCCAACGCGAATCGAAACTTGTTCCTCAAGTTCAGGATGTTTAGCAGCAAAATGTTCGACGGCCCCTCGGCCATGGGCTCCCCATACGCCGGTGGCATGCGCCTCATCAACCATCAGCATCGCGTTATAATTCTTAGCCAATCCTCCGAGTTCAATCAGTGGAGCGAAATCACCATCCATGCTGAAAAGCGAATCCGTAACAATTAGCCGACGTCGAAAAGGGCCCTTCGATTCGAGTAGCTTTGCTAACGATTTCATGTCTGAATGGGGATAAACGAATCGTTCGGCAAGCGTTAAACGACAACCATCGATCAGACTTGCATGATTTTTTTCGTCCGCAAACAGGGCATCTCCCTCTTCGACCAATGCCGGTATGATCCCTGCGTTCGCAGCAAAGCCTGAGGGAAACAAGATGGCAGCTTCGGCTTGCTCGAACTCGGCAAGGCGTTCTTCAAGCAGCGCATGTTGTGCCGTACGGCCACTCACAACGGGACTCGCCCCTGCGCCCCAGCCATGAATCGCGGCCGCCGCCGTTGCCGCTTCGACCAAGCGAGCATCACTCGCCAACCCGAGGTAGTCGTTGGCACTGAAATTTATCAGTGCCCGGTTCGTGGCGGAGGGATTTTCCGATTCAGGTGTCCCCACAGCTTTTGCCTGATGAATGCCCACCCGCCGATAGCGGAGCAAATCATGGTTAGCTAATTCGTCGAGTGATAGATCAAGCCAGTCGAGGGGGTCGTTTTTCATGCCAAATGTAAAAAAGGGGACAGGCAGAAGCTGTTCGTTAAAAACTCTTCTTCAAGGCAATAATTATCAGCCAGGGCTATCGGAAGCGGGTAGGCGATTTGACAGCATCCGGTCATTCGCGAGAATTAACGGATGTCGCAAGTAAAATGATTTGGAATAACTCTATTGGAAGTTTAACCATCCGAATGCCTTATTTGCCGATGTTTCCCTTATTTTAACCCATGCGGGGCAGAAACCGACCCCGAACGTTTCAGGGGGATTTTTTTTCAGCGGGGAACTACCTTCCGACGAATGTCGTCACACCCTTACTTACACCAGGAAAGGCGGCCCCATGGGGTCGAATGTGCGAGCTTGAGCCGCAAAGACTTGCCCCCAGAGAGCCTAACTTCGTCCTCTGGCCTTTCAAATGATCGACCACCTGATCCTGCCAAGGCTGCTTCGGTTAAGGCCGTTGCTGCTAAAGAAGTCTCCTTGGCCGGGTCCGCTGAGGATGACCGAGTGATAGACGACCGATTGATTGACGCTAGCCTTGCAGGCGATTCGCTCGCTTTTGGCCAGCTCGTCGACCGCTACCAAGATCGACTGCGCAACACGCTGCGCGGCCTGACTGGTTCGATGGAAGAGGCAGAGGATGTTGCTCAAGAGGCCTTTGTTCAAGCCTATTTGAAGCTCGATAGCTTCCAAAGAACGGCCCGGTTTTTTACTTGGCTCTATCGCATTGCGTTTAACCTAGCCGTTAGCAAAAGTCGAAAGAAGCGTCCCCGTGTTTCGTTTAATGCCGTTCAAGAAGCAGGTGCCCCCGACCCGGTCTCAGCCGTCGAAGCGCCCGACCAGGCAAGCCTTGCCGACGAACGAGCCGCGATGTTGCACGATGCCATTGCGACGTTGCCCGATGACTATCGCCAGGTCCTCGTGCTCAGAGAATTCGAAGGCTGCGACTACCAGCGAATTGCCGAAGTGCTTGAAATGCCTATCGGAACGGTCCGCAGTAGGCTCTTTCGTGCCCGTACACAGCTCCGCGAACGATTAGAACCCCTTTTATAGCGATATGAAATCGTAACGTCATGAACCCCAACCAACCAACCAACGATTTACCAATCAGTGACGACTGGGCTGAATTGCTAAGCGCTTACCATGATGGTGAGCTCTCAGCAGCCGAACGGGCCGATGTAGAATCGCGCCTTACCAACGACCTGACCGCACAACGCTGGTTAGCTGATCTTGGTTCGCTAGGTTCACTTTGCCAAGAGTTGATTCCCGCGTCACCGTGGCGTGATGTCTCGAAACAAGTACTCGCCGAAGCGCAAAGACGCAAGGCAGATGCCATCGAGCAACGACCGCTTGTTGCATCGCCAACCGAGGATCGTCCTCTCGAGCCTGAAGGGGAATTCGGCCTGCCGTTTGGGAATTCTTCGCGCGGTTGGGTTTGGGCCGGCGTCGCTGCCGCGGCTGCGATCATGATCGGCTACATCGATCGGCCTACGAAGCAGACTACCCCCACGGTCGCCCAACATGCTTCCCAGGGCCAAATCGCAAGTCAGACAACCCCCGTTGCTTTGGGTATCGACCGCATGCGAAAAGCGGTGCCTGGCTTGCGAGTCGTTCGACTAGAGCTTACCCCCGAAGGGCGTAAACAATTCGTGCAGTCACTTGCACGCAATGGCTTTGGGTTTGAAAGCGGCCCGCAGCCTTCTTTACCCCAAGAGCTTGCCGCGGTACGTCGGGCGGGGTTATTAGT
>CAYGQU010000011.1:0-17185 GCA_964352045.1 uncultured Planctomycetaceae bacterium | reverse complement strand
TTGCTAGATTGTACGCAAAGAAAACTCAATCAAGTTCCAAACGCATGAACGAGAACACGCTTAAAGCAAAGATTCGTAAGTATGCTTCATTGGCATGCGATGGCATGCTTAACGATATTGATCTTGAAGAATTACAACAACTATTGCTCTCTTCCGAAGCACATATTGAAGACTACGCATCTTTTATTGCTACAGATGCACTGATTGAAATTGCCTCAGGCAAAAACTTTTTACAGTTGCATACCACTACAAGTGCAGAAAAAATTTCCTCTGTAGGAAATAATACTGGTCTTCTTGTAAATGATGATACATACGCTGCTCCTCTAAGAACCTCCCAAGAAGCGAATGCGAAACGCGAGCTAGCAAGGAGTAACTTAGGCAAGGTTACAGGGAAATACATACCAACCCGTGATGCCGCAAAGGGGTCTGGCCTGTGGTCGCACTTTAATAATCACATTAAGCATTACGCACTAGCTGCAACCGTTCTTCTAGGTTTATTTCTGTGGACGGTTAGCAAACCATTTGCACAAATTGTTGCGATGGAAGACGTTTCTTGGGCACAGAATTACACTTACCAAGTTGGAGGCTCAGTTAGAAATGATTGGATTGAAATTGATGAAGGGGTTGCCAATCTTGTCTTCGGCAAAGGTGCCATGGCATCGCTTCAAGGCCCGGCAAAATTTCGTGCTACTTCGTCGAATAATGCGTATCTCGAGTATGGAGTCCTCACGATTCAAACACCCGAGTCAGCCCATGGATTTAAAGTTAGCACTCCGAAGCTTTCAGTGGTTGACCTTGGAACAGGATTCCGTTTACAAGTGGAACGTGATAAAGATTCAAGCTTGCATGTTACTGAAGGCCTCGTCGAGTTGCGCAAAGTCAACAACAGTAAGAAAGTCCACTTAAATGCTGGTGATATTGCTACGATTGACTCGGTGACGGAAAAAATAACTTTGACTAAAGCACCGACTTTGCAAAGTAGTAAACAAGTTCAATTGATCCAAGAGCATCCAGCTTCCTTAGCTTACGGAAAATATGATCATGACAATAAAATCGTCGTGTTTCTGGAAAGCTACAAGCAACGACTCACCAAAGCCATACGGGTTAATCTTTCAAAGCCTGGTCGGCATGATTGGTTTGAAGATGCAACACTTCGAATTGAGCCGGGAGTAGTGATAAGCAGTTATTTGATTCACTGTGCACCCTATAGTAAAAGGCATGTGGTAGAAGGACAGGTAACTTTTCCAGGTAAGATTATTGGAGTTATAGGCAACTCCGATTCTCTCAACGCGACTAATTCTATCTTAGGTGCAGGTTGGACACTGCAATGCGCTCACCCAGAGCGTGGCGTCGAGTCGATACCAGATCGAAATTCTGATGTGTTAACAATCAGTCGCGATCAACGTACTCTGAGCTTATTATTAAAAACTGAATCGATTGATCAGTTGCGTGTTTTAGTTTCTGAGAACTAATTAACGTTCGACACTTTTATGCGTCCGCAGGCATACTATTTTTCTGCTCGGATGTAATGAAGGCTATTTATACTTACCGAACATGAATCTTTATGGTTTTTGCATCGCATCGAATGCTTGGTTGGGTGCTATTCATCACAACTATTATACATTTTAACTCTTCTAAAGCTTATTCTGAAGAATCCTGGAAGGCTAATTGGATTGGTTCAAAGTCAAGTTCCACCCCCAACTCTTGGTACGCCTTTCGAAAGTTGATTGAGATTGACTCTAACACAGGCCAAGCGATAGCACGTATCGCTTGTGATTCTAAATACTGGCTCTGGGTAAACGGAGAACTTGCCGTTTTTGAAGGACAATTAAAAAGAGGTCCAACTCCACAAGATACCTACTATGATCAAGTCGATCTCAGCGATTACCTTAAAGAAGGTAGTAATCAGATCGCTATGCTTGTTTGGTATTTCGGTCGCGAAGGAATGTCGCATCACGATAGCGGACAAGCAGGATTAGTCTTTGACCTGAAGGTTGGTGGTCAATCATTTACATCTGATAAAAGTTGGAAAGTGATTAGGCATCCAGCATATAAGCAGACGAAAGGAGAGCAACCAAATTGGCGGCTTCCCGAGTCGAACATTACTTTTGATGCAGGCGATCCCGAAGCAATTAAGCTAATGGGTTGGAAATCAGCTGGATTTGATGATTCCACTTGGGAAAATTCAATCGAGTTTGGTACACCACCCGTCGCGCCCTGGAACCGACTTATAGAGCGTCCTATTCCTCAATGGAAAAATTCGGGGCTTGTCGAATATACGAACCATGAAACATTCCCTAAGGTTTCAACAGGTGAACCTGTCGTCGCTAAATTACCTTACAACGCCCAGGTAACTCCGTGGTTATCTGTTGAGGGATCAAGCGGAAATCGAATTAGCATTCAAACAGACAACTACCTTGGTGGAAGCGAACCGAACGTCCGTTCCGAATATCAAATGCGAGAAGGCATACAAGATTATGAATCGCTTGGTTGGATGAATGGGCACGAAGTAATCTACACGATTCCAAAAGGCATTAAAATTTTAGGGCTAAAATATCGTGAGTCGGGTTATGATGCTAATTTGGTAGGGAACTTTTATTGCAATAATAAACAACTTGATCGACTATGGAAGAAGTCGCAGCGTTCGCTTTACGTCAATATGCGAGACACTTACTTCGATTGCCCTGGCAGAGAAAGGGCCCAATGGTGGGGTGATGTTACACTCGAATTGCAACAAGCCTTCTATGCACTTGATCGACGCAGTGACCACTTAACAAGCAAAGCGATCCTCGAACTTGCTGCTTGGCAAAAAGAGAGGGGAGAACTATTTTCGCCTATCCCCGCAGGCAATTGGGAAAAAGAACTCCCCATGCAAATGCTTGCCGCAGTAGGGAGAAAAGGGGTTTGGGAATACTATCTACATAGTGGAGATAAAAAAACAATTAAGCAAGTCTATCCTGCCGTCAAAAAATACCTCAGCTTATGGAAGCTAAACCAAGCGGGTTTGGTAGTTGAAAGGAAGGGTAGCTGGACTTGGGGTGATTGGGGCGATAATATCGACTTGCCTTTACTCTACAACGCTTGGTATTACCTCGCACTTGATGGTCTGCGTCAGATGGCAGAGCTCTTTGAAGACGAAAACACAAAGAAAGAATGCCTTCTTCGTCAGTCTCTCTTAAAGAGTGCCTTTAACGATAACTTTTGGACGGCTAAAGGATATCGTTCGTCGTTGCATTCTGGCCCAATTGATGACCGTGGAAATTCACTCGCTGTAGTCTCAGGCATTGCTAACAAAGAATACTATCCAACGATCACCAAGGTGCTTCAGAATGAAAAACATTCAAGCCCCTATATGGAGAAGTATGTACTAGAAGCTCTCTATCAAATGGATGAACCAGCCCTAGCGATCACACGAATGCTTGAGCGCTATGAACCGATGATTGATAGCCCCCTATCCACATTGTGGGAAGGGTGGGGCATCGGAACGCAAGGATTTGGAGGAGGTAGCTATAATCATGCATGGGGTGGTGGCCCTCTTTCTTTGCTTTCTCAGTATGAAGCAGGCATCTATCCACTTCAAGCTGGTTACACTCACTTCAAGATTGCGCCATCACTAGAAACTTTAACAATGGTCAAAGCCAGGGTGAAATCAGCAAGAGGATTTATCAACGTCTTCTTTCAGAAAAAGAATGGTAGACTTTTAGCAAAGGTTTCGGTACCTGATTATTCGATTGCATACTTAGAACTCCCTTTCCAGACAAATAGTAAAATCAGATGGCATCAGGAGCAATTCGCGAGGGTGCCGCAACGAGGGCAGCAAATCGAGGGTGCAAATATTAAAGAGATTCATTCAAATAGAATAGTTATCGAACTAAAACCAGGTAACTATAATATGCAGATTGTTAGATAGAAGCTTATGTCGCTCTAGGTAGTATGGACATTCATCTAGCTTATTTTTTTCATATCGTTGATTCTTTCGGTAGTTCACTTTATTCATGGAGGGTTTCCGATAGCTAGACGACACGCTTTAACCGACACTCAATGGGAATCTACCCTCATCAGCCGCCTCGAATGCGTAATAGACCCGTATCCCGGCATGGTCGGAACGTCGCGTTCCCAATTGCTGGGCAACCCAGTTACTTCGCGTGGTTGGATTCCGTCTCACAAGATGCTTTCGAGATGCTCAGTTGAGGTTCCGGATAGAGATGTATCCGAGGTTGATGCCACACATGGCCGCGAATGTCAAAAAGCGGAATCGCTTACTGCCGTATCCAAGTGCCGGGACACAACGCGGTTCGGATACTATGGGTTTGAAATCTGACACAGATCTGACACGCCCGGGGCACATAAGGCCCATTCGACCCCAATACATATTTTTGTGCCGACCACCAAAAAAGGCTTGTTGTGAAGAGGTCTCCACCCAAGTGTCCAGTAAATGCCCTACCTTCCCTATGGCCAAAAGTCGGATTGTGATTCCGAAGGTCTGGGGTTCGAGACCCCTCAGCCACCCTTTATCTAGTAACGACTTACATCGATTCTTGCCGTGTTCTTCTCTGGGCACATTTGGCAATCTGACACATTTCTGACACGCCGTGGCATCCGCATGGTGTTCATATTGGTGGTCCCAACCGGGGCAATAGGAAATGATGAGAGTGTTCCTCGAGTACTTTTATCGAACCTAGCGTTCCATTGCTAACCTCGAACTTGACCCCTACTCCGGCCGTTACCGAGTCCGCTTCCGATATGAAGGAAGGGAATATAAGCGTGCACTACGCACGAAGAACCATCGTGTCGCTCATGCCTCATTGGGTGACCTGCCCCCACGAGTGACACCCTTTTTCTAATGTGTAGTTTGGCCCACATTGGTACTATCCTCTTTCTTCCCTGTAGCGAAGCCCGAACGAAGTGAAACGGTTGCTTGGTTTCTGCGTTGGTGGTCGGTATCCGAGCGAGCTGTGTGGCCTGATCGTGTTGTGCTCATGCCGCCAATGCTCGATGAGTATCTTCGCTTCGAAGAGCGTATCGAACTGTTCACAAGCTAGGAATTCATCACGCAGCTTGCCAATTATCTGTTCCGCTGTGTGCTTCTTACCTACGAACAACTGAATCTCCTACAAGTTATTGAGTCCGATGATTCACCATTCTAGCAAATACAATCTAGACTCGGATGAAGGGGAAAGGTCACGTGGATAAGATCTCTAATTAAAGGCCAAGACCAACGTCAGTTCTTACTGCGATGATAGTCTGGGCTGATGATAATTTTTTCGTTTCTTATCAAACACACGTTGGTAACTTCAGGTAGAATGGTTGGCTAGACATAGGCAAGTGAAACTATCTTTTGAGCTTGATAGGCTTGCTAAATTATCGGCGAGGCTTAGGCATCGAAATCTATGGCTTTGCAATGCCACTAAGGACTCGAAAGAAGACGAGAGAGAATAACTATGTTATCGAAACCTATCTTCATTGCCTGTTTCTTGCTTTTAGGCGGAGCAACTCTTGCTTCAGATCACCAAAAACCCAATGTTATCTTTATTCTATGCGATGATCTCAATGATTATGTCGAGGGGTTTGGTGGTCATCCTCAGACGAAAACACCTAATTTAGCCCGGCTCGGTAAAACAGGATTCATCTTTACTCAGGCGCATTGCAATAGCCCCATCTGTGCGCCGTCGAGAGCTAGTCTTTTTACAGGAATTTATCCACACAACTCGGGATGTTATGGGTTTCAAAAATGGACCAACTACGAAGTGCTAAGGAACTCGCGAACGATCATGGATTATTTTCGTGAGAACGGGTACCACACCTTAGGTACGGGAAAACTGATGCACCATTTGCAAAGGAGTGAGTGGATTGAGTATGGAAATCATGCCGACTATGGACCCTTCGCCTACGATGGCAAAGAAAAATTAGCCCACCCCGATACGCCTGCTCCTTTCCGTGAAATTGGCTCGGTTGATGGCTCCTTCGGGCCACTTATCAACCTATCCAATCGAACAGCCCCCTCGGGCGCTCCCTATCGTTGGCTCACAGGTAGCTGGGGTAAGCAACGTGAAATGGTGGTGAATTCAGATGACGATCGCGACTTAACGGGTGACGAGCGAAATGGCCAGTGGGCAGTAAGAAGGTTAAAAAAACTTGCTAAGGAAGATAGTCCCCAACCTTTTTTCATGGGAATCGGCTTTCTCAGACCGCACACTCCTTTGATTGTTCCGAAGGAGTACTTTGATAGGTTTCCCCTTGATTCGATCCAACTTCCAACAATTTTGGAGGGGGATGCTAAAGATACTTACTCCGCTTCGGCGCGTGGCAATTTGCCTGACTCGCCAGAAGCCCAAAGTAAGAGACCAGCAGACATCGGAACCGATATGTACGAGCGCTTAGTCGCTTCTTACGAGACACGAGAGATAGCACTCAAACGATTTGTTCAAGCTTATCTGGCTTGTGTTGCCTCGGTAGATGATCAGATCGGCAAAATACTTGATCTGGTTGACAATACACGACTCAAGCAAGACACGATTATCATCGTAACAAGTGACCATGGCTGGACTATGGGTCAAAAAGACTATCTCTACAAAAACGCCTTATGGCAAGAAAGTACACGCATTCCCTTAATCATCAGAGTGCCAGGGGCTTCCAATGCGGGTGCTGTTATCAATCAGCCCGTCTCTTTAATCGACATCTACCCCACGCTCGTTGATTTATGTCAACTTGAAGGAGATACCAAAAAGAACGATAAAGGGCATGACCTCGACGGAAACAGCATCAAGCCACTGATCGAAAACCCCGACACCAACTCGTGGTCGGGCCCTTCGGAAGTTTTGACCGCTCTCTTCAAGTGGAATCGTATTTATAAGCCTTCAGAGCAAAGCTATTCTCTTCGCAACAAAGATTGGCGCTACATTCGCTATCGAAATGGTAAAGAAGAGCTGTACCACACGGCCATCGACCCTCATGAGTGGCATAATCTAATCGAGGAACCAAGCGTTTCAACCAAACTAGCTGCTATGCGAAAGACATTAACTAATAGACTTCCCGACCAAGAATTTATTCCGACGCAAGGAATAACCTTGCCCAAAAAATAAAACGCCAATTGATTAGCAATCAGTGCTCAAATCATCAATCCATAAATAACTAGGCTTGATCTTTATTATGCTTATGAATGTTACTTTCGTTAGAGTGCTAAACTTATTAATCTTTGCCATTGCTATTTGGTGGGATAAGAGTTCAACAGCCTATGCGGAAAACTCTAAGCCTTTGACAGCGGATCGTCCAAATATCGTTCTCTTTATAACGGATGATCAAAGTCCTTTTGCCGACCGGATGCGAGGCAAGTTTGATTCCGCAAAGGCATTTGGATTCAACGGCGAACAGCAGGTACATACCCCTGAAATTGACCGCTTGGCACGCGAAGGCATTATTTTTACGAGAGCCTATGTTGCCAGTTCGGTTTGTACACCAAGCCGCTACACGACCCTTACCGGGCGTCATGCCGGGCGCTGCACGGGGCAGGTGTTTTCAGAGCTTCATCCCCCCGGCGTTATGACTCAGGTCGAGAACAACACCGAGCTAGAGGCCGATCGTCTGAATCTGGGAAAGGTACTTCAAGCGAACGGTTATCGTACAGGCTTTGTTGGTAAGTGCCATGTTGTCGATCATCTAGTGCTCAAACAAAAGCAGAATTGGGAAAGCGAATACGGTCTCAAATACTATTCAGAAGTAGACGACCCGCAGGAGTCAGAAATCTCGGAACGAATGAAGCACAATCATGTTGCTTGGTGCAAGCGAGTCGGACAGCACGGATTTGATTATGTCGATGGTCTTTACGCTGCCAATTTACGCGAGCTACACAATGAAAAGGCGAACGTACACAATGTGGAATGGACGACCCATGCTGCGTTGGAGTTTATCAAGACATCGGATCAACCTTTCTTTCTGTACTACGCGACGACGGCACCGCACGGCCCCGTTCCTTGGATAAAATTCGATGGTAAGTATGTGCATGGGCTCGATTCCGATCCACGAATGACCGGAGAAGGTTGGAAAGAGAACGACTATTCGTTCATGCCATCGCGCGAAGCAATTAAAGAGCGCGCTGTGGCAAATGGTTCGTCGCTTAAAGATGCTTGGCTGCATTGGATCGACAGCTCGATTGGTGCAATCAGAAAAGAGTTGGAGCTACAAGGGAAATTCGACAACACACTGTTCATCATCACTTCCGACCACGGTGCCTGGCGACATGGTAAAACCACGTTATACGAAGGCGGATTGCGCGTGCCATTGGCAATGCATTGGCCGAAGCAAATCACTGCAGGATCGGTCTACGACGAACTCGTGCAAAACATTGATTATGCTCCAACTATTCTTGAAGCTGCCAAGATCGAACCACCCAAAGAGCTACCCCTCGATGGCGTCAGTTTGTGGCCAGTACTCAAAGGATCGCAGAAACCGGTACATGACCATCTGTTTGCGGAACTTGGCTATTCGCGAGGAGTTCTCACCAAGGATTGGAAGTACATTGCTGTTCGCTATCACGAGAAAACAAACAAGAGAATCGTTAAAGGTCGGCCTTTTACAGATTTCAATGGCAAGGAAATAAAAAAACCTTACCTTACACGCAATAAGCACCTCGGCTTTCACGCTTCGCGATTCAACCCTCACTACTTTGAAGCTGACCAGCTATACCATATGAGTGAGGATCCGGAAGAGATTCGAAACATTGCAAACGAAAATCCAGGGAAGCTGAAAGAAATGAAAGACTTGTTGCGAGCCGACCTAGCAACTTTTCAAGGCCGTCCCTTCGGCGAATTAACAAAAATCGTAACCAATCCTACTCGATAAGCAATCGAAAGTAATTAGAAGGATAAGCTACAACTGAAAAGTTGCATACTTTAAGAGGATCAGGTCTTCTCTGTAGAAAGCAGTATAAAAATTAAGGACCATGATATTACGTGTCTGCATTCACAAAACGATTTAGCTTGCGAGAACAAATTTGCAGACACTATTAATCTAGCTAGACACTACCTGCAACATTCGTTTCGATAATTTACTCGTCCGGCTCATGTCTTGCTCACTAAGCAAGTTAAATCGTGGTTTAGCTAACTAACAGGTGTTATTTACAGAGCAGACTTGCCCCCATATTCTCCTAGACCACCAGCAAAACGATAGGTTGATCGATGTCAAAGTCAGAATCTTTAGCTCGAACGGTTTATCTACAAAGAATCGTTTTCGCTGTACTTTTTCTAGCTGCGTTGTACCCAGTACTCAGATCGAGTAACTTTAATCGAAGCGTTAGAAATATTTTTATTGCTACTCAAGATGAGCATATAAGTATAAAACCAGGAATTGGTGCATCCCTCTATCAAGTTGGTGCCAGTAGTGAAGGCGTTTGTAAGGATTGGCCATCGTACGACTTTTTAAGCAATATTGGTGATGAAGAAGTTTATGATCGGAAAGAAAATTATGAATTAGGTATTTCTTGCACGGTTCGTAATAGCGTGATCATAAAAGTTATCTTTTGGTATAACACCTCAAAGGATCATGCTACTTGTGAATATCTAGCATTAGAAAACGCGCCCTATGAACCTAGTGTTTTTGAGGTAATAGATGTGCTAGGAAATCCGGATTCGATAAGGTCATATCCCGCAAGTGATTTAAAACACAAAGATATAGAATTAAAATACCTTTCCAAAGGGATAGATTTTTGTTTTGAGTACGATCGACTAGCCAGTGTGATTGTCTATAACAAGTTGAGTCCGACAGCGATTCGGCAAGAAGAACGTGTTTATGGTCTTTATAAGGGTGATATTGGCAAGCTCTGGAAGTATGCAAAAGAGGCCCAAAGTCGATTGGATAATAAGACAAACAAAATAGATGAATAGAAGTCGCGCTTGCGAAGCATCTCATTCTCAGCCTTCAGAACTAAACTACCCTTTTATGTTTAATTCAAGTCGGCGGTCAGTGACAAGATCTCCTTTACCGATTCGCGTTGATTCACTTTCGTAGTAGCTACCAAATCTATCGGGATAACGAATGGTGAATTGCATCAAATTCTTTGCTATTGACCGTCTAACGAGGCACTAAACGAGCGGGTCATGTAGATCTTCTAGTAAGTCCGTCTCGGTGCGATGCTCTTTGCGTCGCTGGAGGTAATGCGCGAGGCTGATGACCGCATGCTGTGTGAGTGTGATCGTGAGGATGAATAAAACAGCTATTGGCTGGTTGCCGAGCGCTGTGTCGGCAAGGCTGAGGGCGAGGCCCGTGTTTTTCATTCCCAAAGCATATCCCCAAGAGGTTCGAGCTGCCGAGGGAAGCTTGACCGCCCGTGCGACGAACCAGCCGACAAGAATGCCAGCAAGTGGCAGCGAAAAGGCAGTGACCAATGTTGCGATCAATAGCCGACCAGCTAAGCCTTTGGTAAGTAACGGCAATGCCATCGAAGCGTTGGCATAATTCAGTAGTAGGATTGCCATGGCTGTGATGATGGTCAGCCAATGCGATGAGCGATCGATGCGTTCTGCTCCAAAGAATTTTCGGATGCTGAAGCCGATGATCGTTGGCAAAATGACCCAGACGACAAAAATCGCACCGCTGAATTTGGCGACAAGCGTTTCGGCTTCGACCGCATCGGAGGCCGACAGGCTTAATCCCATTAGCCAAAGCAATTGTGGGGCAAGCCAAGGGCAAACGGCGATCGACAGAATCACTAAGCCGATCGCCCAAACCATGCTGCCGTTGGATTGATGGGTCCAACCGACGGCTGAATTGGCCACGGGCATGGCGGCGATGAGTGCCATTCCAAGCAGCAAACTGGTGGCACTGCTTGATAGTTCGCCCGGGAAGAGGCTACGAAAGAGCACGCTCCAAAAGATAACAAGCAACATTGGAGGTAGCCAAACACAGCTCAGAGCGATCAGCATCTCGATCGGTCGGCGAACAATTTCCATGAGCTTCGAGAGATCGGTCGAGGCAGCACCGCAGGTGAGAAGAATCGCGACCATCCAAAGCGAAAATCTCGCTGGCACCCCGCCGCGGGCCCAACCCCAAAAATCCCAATCGGTGCTGAGATCGAAATTACGTAGCGCTTCGCCGGGACCTGGCAAAAAGGCGCCGAGCAAGTAGGTTGAGAGGATGAAAAAAAAGAGTGACCTACGAAACAACTTGGCAAGCGCGACGGATGAATTCGACCAACGATTCATATAGTCCCGATGCATCCTCTTTGTGTTTTCCTAGTCTAATTTTTCCCAAAAAGCATTGGTTGCTTAGTGGCATTCGTCGAACGCTGCGAAGGTTATCGCTGTTTCTGGATTTTGGTCAATCAATTTATCAGTATAGCCCAATCAGCTGCACGAGGGGGACAGGAACTACTTGATTGTCCTGCTGATTGTGCGAGCCATGTTTCGTTCTAGCCTTCTACCCTTTGTTTGAACGATTCAAACTCTTCTCGCAGGTCGTTTATCTGTTCGGTGAGTTCGGCACGAAGCGTGGTGAGCTCGGCCTTCCAATCGGTTAGGGACACAGCTGAGGGGTTTGAGGTGGTGGTACCAGTGACTGTGGGACTGATGCCTATGGGGCTAGAACCTGATGGCGAAGAGCCAGCGTCTTGAGGCGGCGGCGATGAAGACGCCGAGGTGGAAACGTCTTCAATAGCTCCGAGGCCCAAATCGCGACGGACCCTTTCCATTTCCTGAGGGGAATAGAAGGTGTGTGAGACAATTGCCCCGCGTCCTGGAGGGCTTAGGTAGACAACATGCCCTTTCTGGACCAAAGAGGCTACGACGGGGGTCAGCTCATTGATTCCCTTGATCGGCTCCATCCGCGCGGCCCGACCGCGTAACTCACCGACCGTTTGGGCACCTCGAAGCAACAGCTCAGTCAGGACAGCCAACTCGACCTTATCGACACCAAACCATTCGTAAGCCAGGTGCCGATAGCGCTCGACCCTTGAGTCTCCCTGGACCAACGAAACCAGCTTTTTCTGCCTGAGCGTATCTGCAGCGCGGTCGACTTGATCCTCGTCGAGGTTCATTTGGGGGAATCGGTTGCTTTTTTGGTTGCTTCCGGTTCGTAAAGCGTTAAGGGATAAGGGGTAAGCGTCAGGGGTGGTTTTGGCTTTTTCGATCAAAACCCCTAAAACACGTCTTTCGATGCCGTCGAGGACTTTTACCCGAGACGAGTCGGCAGGTAGATCAGGACTAAAATTCGTCATAAGTAGTTTTATAATTATCAGTTACGGCTTAACAGAAATTCCTAAACCTTAGGCATCGGTACTATGAAATAGGCCCAAAGTTGGGAAGTTGCCCATGCTAGGGGGTGGCGAAGCAGCCTACAATGCGGGATTAGGACGGTAAATTCGTTTTTTTCCGCGAAATCAATATTCGGGGGCGCAAAACTGTAGTAATCTCCGCCAGCTCTGGCATAATACAGGTGACGAACTGTGACGTTCAGCTCGTCATCGTTACGCTAACAGAGTTGCACAAACGGATTTAAATCCTCATCGAAGGTAATTACAAATAGAGTAGTTGCAGACGGGGGTATTTAAGTTTTTGTGAGGTCGTTTTTAAGAGTTATTTAAGAACGGTTACCCTTAGTGAGCGTAAAGGTATTGCAGGATTCGCAACTGGACGGGAATTCACAACAAGGTAGGCAACCATGAGATTTGCTATCGCATTGCTTTTTGGTTTATTGATTTCATCTTTTGGGATGGCGTCAGAGACCTTAGCACTTATCGAGTCTTCATCAGTTCAACCGACAGTTTCAGCAGAAGCTTCGATGGACGGATGGAATGGTACGTCACACAATTCGTTCGATGAACTTGTAATGGGTCAAAGTTTGGACTCAAAAGAGTTGAGCGAACCAGAAGAAGAAGTTAACGCACTCCCAATTCCTGAACCTGCTGCGGCAGCTATTTTGCTTGCTGGGCTTGGATCAATGGGTTGGATGCGATATCGTTTAGGCTAATCGCTTTGATTGCAAAACAGTTTAGGTTGCAAGTCAATAGAGCCTAGGCGACCATAACGAACCACCCCTGCCGCTGGCGATAGCTAGTGGTCATACGCGACGAACGAAAAAACCTCGGACCGCTTTCACGGTCCGAGGTCGTTCGTCGCATTTTTTATGCTGCTAAGTTAACAGCAGTTCTTTTCAACTGGGTACGATTCTCAGAAGGTGAGGATCGCATCGACACCGAACGTCGTTTCGTTGTAGGAGTCAGCATTTCCCATGCCTGCGTTCATTGCACCTGCATCGGATGGAGTCCAGTCGTAACGAATTTCTGGGCGGATGATCAGGTTGGCGGTCGCCTTGTAGTTGAGGCCGAAAGTGACTTCATTGTAGCTTAAGCCATCGGTCTTCCACCACTCAAGACGGGCACCAGCTGCCCAGCAGTCATTCAGCGTGTAGAACAAGTATTGGTTGATACCAACTTGGTCATTAGCTGTAACCGTACCACCAGCATCATCGATGCCAACCAAGTCACTTTGGAAGACGTAGTTAAGGTCATCCGAAAGAGCAACGTCGATCACCACGCTGTGGCTGTATCCATCTTCACCATTTGAACGGGCACCGAAGTTACCGATCGTCGTGATGTAGGTGAAGCTGATGTCGTCGGTCAAGCTGGTGCTGAAACCACCTAGGAAGCTGCTTCCGTCAAGCGTTTGATCGAAACCAGTGTCCCAACCAGCTGTCCAACCACCGTAAACTTCGATGTCATCAATACCACCGTAGGTAGCAAGAACACCAGTGTGGGTGAATGGCTCGCTGTTGAACATCGTCAACGCATGGCTGTAGAAGAAGTTATCTGGAGCGGTAACAACTTCGTAACCAATTAGCGTGTAGAAGTGACCAGCGATAACGGACCAGTCGCCGAAAGCAACTTCTCCGTATAGTTGAGGCATTGCCCAACCATAGCCACCGTTGCGATCCCAACCGTTGTTGAAGTCGAAACTTCCGTCAGGGTCGTTTCCGAAAGCTTGGGTCTTGGCAGCATCGGTACCGTACATGAGGTCAGCACGGAAACCGAAGTCAACGCCACAGCAAGGAGCTTCAGCAACCTTTTCAGCGTACAACCATGCTTGGTGTAGGTTCAAACGATCTGGGTGATCGTTGAATGCCAAGGCATCGTTGTCAGCAACCGAAAGACGGGTGTTGTTCGTGTGGTAACCAAGCGAAACCCAACCACCGAAATCAATATCGGAGCAAGGGCACACTTCGTCCTTGAGACGCCATGCATCGCCTAGGCAGCAGTCGCCGAAGAGGCAGCAGTCGTCTAAGCAGCAATCGCTTGAGCAGCATGACGAGCAGCAGCCGTCATCGCACCCACAAGATGGCTCGCAGCCACATGAGGGCTCTTCACAGCAGCACGATGGTTCATCGCAGCCACAGGAAGGTTCTTCACAGCAGCACGATGGTTCATCGCAGCCACAGGAAGGTTCTACACAACAAGTTAAATCACAATCGAAAGCGGTCTGTATTGCCGTTTGTGCAAGTGCATTAGAACCACCAAAGGCAATTAGAGCAACTCCCATGGTCCATCGTAGGATGTTCACCTTAAGACTCCTTCTTGGGGGGGGTAAATCGTGCCAGGAAGGTCATCTATGACAATCCCGACTTCTAACGCCCACGGCGACGCGCCGGACATGCGCCGGGGCGGTGTGGAACTCCTGATCGCCTTTGATATCGTCGTCGTGTCCCGAGACGATTCAGCAAGAAGGAGAAGTGATAGCAGGAAAAAACCGTCCAAATGCGGTTTCTCGTTAAGATGTACCGATTAGGAAATCAGTTCTGCTTTAGCGAGTAGCGAGCTAACTCAAAGCGGCTAGATACAACGAGAATTATCGAGCAAAGTCTTGCATTCGGACATCTTTAACATACCAAGCAACCGGATTCGGGCTAAGCGGTGAGCTTCGTTCAAGAATCAATAGAATACGTTTGCTAGCATTGTTTCTATCCGAATTGTCTTGACCCGTTCGCGTCTCGCTCGAATTGTCGCTTGGCTTAATTTCGTAGATGCGACCTGTTGCGTAACGACCGTAGCGCGAAGGGGTAGTTATATTCTTGTCAATTAATTCCACGGCCCCCTTTTTAGCTGCTAATAGTAATTCGATAGGTTTTTGCAGCTTGAATTCATCAAGTCCTTCAGAGGCAGTCTGATCCGATTCATAGTGGATTGCCGCATGCTCGGCAGTTGGCTGCCGTTCAGCATATGGCAGCATTAGCTCCTTGGCCCCGGTGAGCTTGTCATCGAGCACCAATTCGATAAAGCGATCTGCGACCAAATCGGCGTCGGCCCCTTGGATTCGTTGTACCGTCGTTGTGCGGGCATAGGTCGCTACGCCAATAGCGACGGCAAGGAACATTCCAAGACGGGCAAGATTGATTCCCGCTAATGACTCAGCATTCTTCGTTATGGTACTAGCCGCAGACCAACAAACGACCAGCGCTACCAAGGTAAGAGGCCACAGCGTAGGCCAAAAGAATGCCAGTATCGAAACGAGGGCAAGCACCAATCCAAACACGGCAGTGCTACTAAGCGAACGATAGGTTATCTCTTGTTCATCCATGCTTGTATTTTAACGATTTATGAAACAAATCGACTCCAGTAATTTGACGATTTCCGAAACGAATCGTCGCGGCAAACATTCTTTTATTTTCGATCAACCAAATACGAGTTGAAGGTACCAAACGTCTTACGGTGCTCGGCATAAGAGTGCACATATCGGGAAGCCGAAAAATTGGATCCTCCGATGCTGCTTCCCTGCAAGATATTTTCCATTAAGCCTAGCCAAGCTAAGTCGGGCCGCATAATTACTGAGGTCGAGGCAATCGAGGATTCGACTTCCTTGCGTGTTTCGCCCATGACGAATCGGTTATCAAAGAGATTGTGTACCAAAGGGGCCGAGTGCATTGAAGCGAGCATCATGCCAGTAATCAGATAGGCCGTAAAGACGGCTATCGCAATGCCACCGTACAGATCAAAACCTTC
Source organism: uncultured Planctomycetaceae bacterium (assembly GCA_964352045.1). Lineage (GTDB taxonomy): Bacteria > Planctomycetota > Planctomycetia > Pirellulales > Lacipirellulaceae > CAYGQU01. The sequence continues at coordinate 1,206 of CAYGQU010000011.1, read as the reverse complement.
GACGAATTTAACTTTCTTAGGAGAAAGCATTTTACCAAAGACTTTAAGCAGCCCGACTGTAATCGCAAAGAGGAACCAAATCACAAGAAAGTCGAGGAGATAAGTGTAAGAACCACCTGTTTTTGAGTCGAGTGATCGCGTTATTGGCTGAAAATAGCCAAAGGCGATCATGCCACCGATGAGGATCATCATCATCGTAAGCAGGTTGTTCCATATTCCCTCGCGTACCAACATGGCGAAGGCAGCAAAGAAGACGATTCCAGTAATGGCAAAGTACATAATTCAAACAACCGATAGTAGGGCCAAAAAATGGCAAGCAGTTTCTAAAAAATAGGATTTCAAATTAACCGGGGTTCACTAAGATTTCAGGATCCGGCTTAGTTCGTTGAGCGAGGTTTCACCCTTGGCAATTAGCAAGATGCCTTCCTCTTGCATCGTACGCATACCAGCCGCCCGAGAGGCTTTGCGAAGCAGATCGAGTTTGGGTTGCTTGAGCAAGATTTCTCGCACCTGATCGTTCACAATAAGTAGTTCAAAAAGCCCTGTGCGGCCTTGATATCCAATGCCAGCGCATTTGGGGCATGGCTTATCGATTTCATCCTCTTTGGGAGGACGATAGAGTGTCGTGACCTTCCCGGCAGGAATACCTAGCTTTTTCAGCAATTCAGGCGTAGCCGGATAGCCAAATTTGCATGCTGGACATAGGGTTCGAATCAGCCGTGTGTTAAGTACAGCAACCACCGAATCGGCAAATGCCTTGTGGCGAACCTTCTATTGCAGAACACGCAACAACGCCTCAGGCGCTTCTTTTGCATGGACCGTGGCGACCCACACACGATTCTCATTCTGCACTTCTTCGAGTAATTTTTTTGCTGATTCAGGATTAACCCAGTCACGACAGACGTAGACGTCAGGATATTTGAGCGATAGCGAGCGAATGAGCGAAATGGGCGATTCACCCTTGTTAGCGTCATAATAAAACTGCTCGATATTTTCGATGCTTCGCTCGGGATGAGACTTTTCTTCAATCGCAAAAAAGTCTCGCATCAACCGGTCGGTTTCGAGCAGACCAACATCCGTTAGGGTCGTTAGCCCCCCTTCGGGAGGCGCGGAATAGACCACAACTCCAGTTGTATTGGCCATCACTTCTGCCCATTGTGAGCTTAGTTTTTATCGCATGCCATGCTTATTGAAAGTAATCAAATC
>CAYGQU010000010.1:0-18640 GCA_964352045.1 uncultured Planctomycetaceae bacterium | reverse complement strand
CTGCCTCGTCGTGAAAGAAACCGGAACTAAGTACAGGGGACTTGCACCCCACAAGATCACGCCCATGTTGGGGGTACTGCAACGGAGGAGGGGTGGTTAGTTGTTTGGACTGTTTGCAAGTCGTTCGCCCATCCCCGCTGATCACCACCGCTAGGGCCTTGGGGCCGAGCGTGATAGTCACCGCCATGCCAACTTCCCGCGATCCCACGTGAACGGAACACGCGTCACACGGGAACCCCGTTTGTCTAACAAGATAGCCAACTCTTCATCGGCATGCTGCTTGATCTCTTTCCATTGCTCATGGGTATAGAAGATATCCCTGCTCTTCGCCCTCGGCTACTTCATCCCTTTAATAGGATTCCGGTTTAGATACTCATGCTCGACAGCCCAATTGAGCATGCGATGAACAACGGTCACTGCCCCATTTTGGGTGGTCGAATTGACTCCCAGGCCTTCATGCCACTTCACAACATGATGGACTTTCAGATGGGAAGGTTTGAGACGCTTTCCAACCCCTTCGATAAATCGCTTTAGATGGTCTCTGTGCAGGGCGTAGGTACGAGGCTTGCGGTTGGCTTGACACCAGTCGAGATAAGCCTGTGAAAGCTCGTAGAGGGTGGTTACCTCACTTTGAAACTGCTCCTGATTGGCCATCAGGCTGTGAAATTTCTCGAAAGCCGCTTCACGGTCTTTTCCGAGAGAAATCTGGTGTCCTTTGATGGAACAGTACCAGCTATTGGTTTGCTTACGAAGGTAAGGCTTAGGCTGACGTGGCATGGCTTGGATTGAAGAAGTTTCCCAGCCTACTCGTGTGCATTGCAACGTGCATCTGACGTTTCAATCAGCAGCGTTACAACTGCTTGCCAAGCGGGGAAAGACAACTATTTCCCGGGAAATAAAGAGTGGAGCTGACAGGGATCGAACCTGCGACATCCAGCTTGCAAAAACCGGCACCTAAGCTACGAGTAGAGGCGTTTTCCTCTATATAGCTAGACTATAACGTATTCGGAGGCTTATCAAAACCCAGCATTCGATTGCATTGCGGATTACTTTATTCCAGTAGCCTGGCAGCAATTGCTCTGCCCCAAACTGGTAAATACCGTTTTGGCGGAAGTGCCAAAACTCGTCTAGATGGACAATGCCTAAATCAATTCAGCATCAATGAGAAGGCGAACGATCGGTACAAGAATACGGGCGTCAGTATCGTCTTCAATAGCCATAGTGGCAAGCTCTTGATAGATTTTACGAAGCTTCAATGGATCCGTTGACCATTCCTCCCGATCTGCCTGCCTTATCAGCATAAGATCACCAGGGACCAAATCGGTATGCGGCCCCCAGCCCCCAATGAGTTTTGGAGTTGAAGAGTCTGCGGTCGCCTCCGCTCGACGGCGGTCTCGTTTCCGCTTTTTTCGGCTAGTCATATGAGTCTTAGTATATAAACGTTCCGCAAATACCTCAATAACCTATAAACAGGTCGTTTTATGTCGTCTGAGTTTTTTGTACCTTACGGTCGGTTTCTGATGCAATATCTACTGAAATATTCTTTACTTACGATCAATTTCTAGGTGCTAGTTATTTCTATTAAGAGAAGACGCGATCAGTCCGATTTACGGATACTTATTGTCACAGACGAATCACTCTTCCCGTCGAAGTTATAGCCAATATGATTTCGCGGCTGACCCTCTTTCGAGTAACCGCGGGATCCTTTCCGTAGACGTCCTTCTTCTAGCCATGGTTGAATCTTTACGCTTTCGAATAGACTTTGGTTGACTGAGATCTTTTTTGCGACTGTCTTTCCCCTAGTTGTCCGTTCGTAGATGATTTGTGGCCAGTGTATGACTCCATCCACTTCGACAGGGATTCGAACTTCCATGGAATCCCATTCCTCAGGCATATTATCACACACTGATAATTCGCTATCGGGCAACGAGTATTCGATACCAGCCATCCCCTCTAAGATGAATAATATTTTCCCAGCATTAAAGTTTGAATACTGATCCCCCCACGGTGCAGGCTCTGCGCCCCACGCTTCTGGTGCGATCGGTATGCCCCAGTGCATGTTGTAACCCTTGAGGTGAGCTAAGGCACATTTGTTGGCATTGCGACCCACGCTGCTCTTATACATGCCGATGATCGAGTAATAATTAGTATCAGGTGTAGAGGAAAACTCAGGGTCAAAAACATTCTTCAAATCAGGAATCGATCGGGATGATAGCGGAATCTTCCAATAGAACCCATCTTCAGAATTCATTGCCCAACGCTCTGTCATTTCTAAGGCCCATTCCTCCGGAAAATAGCTATTACGAAGGTAGGCGAAGCCATTCCAATCCAGTTTTTCCTGCTGACCACCGAAAAAACTAGGATGACTTTTTTCCCACATTGAATTAAGCCAGTGATCGCGATTTTTGTGATGAACTAACTCTAACCAACGATCAGGATCTTCTTCATCACCCGTGAGAATTGCCATCTCTCGAAGTACCTCGGCAGCATCGTAATTGCATCCCCAATGGCCATGCATTCCATTCTTGAATAACACCTTGAAATAGTCGTCGTAGCAGTCGTGTAAGAACTCTAAGTCGCCGGTATGTTGATAGATTTGCCAAGCACCGATTACGTGTTCAGTCGTAGTTCCCCAGACTGGTGAGAACCATCCAATCCCCTTGTTGTCAGGCAGACTGCCACCGTCACGGGCATAGGGCAACAGTGGCTTCCAGTGCAAAACGTTTCCGTAGGCATAGTTCTTCTTGTCGGCAACCCAGGCACCCACTTTTATCTGAAAGTTGGCGTCATACCGGTGCATCCCAAGGAAGTTATTGACCGCAGACTGGGTGTGCGGATACATTTCCCATCCCTCTTGCACATCAATGTAATACATCAAGTTGATTGCCCAGAGATAATAGTAGATGTTAACAACATCTTGATCAGAGCAACGAAAGTAAGGGATCTGATAATTCAGCAATTCGTTCATGGCATTGGTCTTGTCGACCTTTGCGGCGTCTACATCGGACAAAATGTGCTTGGCATCCTTGACGGCCTTCTCATAGCTGTCATTCATTGTCCAGACGATCGCGGTGCTCTGCCTATCGCAGCTTACTTCGAATGAATAATGACATTGCCCTTGGTCGTCGGTGCTTGACGAATAGTTCTCAATTGTTTTTGTGCACGACAAGACCGTACTCATCTCATCATAGATTAATTTCCCAGGTGCCGTCTCATCTCTTACTGGGTGAGTAGTAACCATTCCACCTTCAGCTACATGCACTGAATTGTTTTCAGAATCAAAGCGAGTCTTGGCAGAAGATTCAAGACTTACATTAGAAAAATAGAGGCTGCGACCCTCAAACCGAATTGTTATAGGTTGATCTGAAGTAATTACCGAACAGACAACATCATTTTCAGCAATAAATTTCTCTTCATAAATTCGTACGCCAGCAACCTTGTATTTGCAGATGACTTTATCGGGACGCCATTGCATCGAGAAGGGAGCAGGTGACGGATATTCCTTACCATCAACAAGTACTGTTCCGTAGGCTACTTTAGTTTGGTTTTAGAACTCCCACCCATGAAAATCATGCCCATAGCCACTACCTTCATGCTTAGCCAAACCGAATCCCCGCCCCCGTAGGTCATGAAAGAAGGGATGAGTCAAACCGATGGTTTCATCCTCTCGGTGCTTCCAGCAATTGTAGCCACCGCCTACATAGTAGGTTTTGTTACCAGCAAGAAAAGCATGCTTACGGCCCTGAATCTCCTGACTCAACATCTTGCAGTAGTCGGTATACGGAGGTCGATCATTGGATTCAGTCTTTGTCGCAGCTGATATCGTGGTAGGCAATATCGTTAGGTAACTACAGATCAGTAAAGCGAACGGATATTTGACATAACGTTTAGACAACATCGCAGTCATCTCCATTCTGTTGAAATGCGGGCTTGCTGGACATCGTTTAATGCTTTCGAATGCCGCTCGATTGCTTTTTCATCTGGAATAGGTCGCCCACGTTCTCGCATAAGGTACCGATTGATCTCGCGGATTCTGGCATCGAACATGTCATCAAGGTCTTCAGCACCAACCTCTTTAAGATAGGCCAACAGCCGACTACGAAGCTGCTCTGTTTTATCAGGTATCTGAGTAGCCAAATCGGTCGTCTCTCCGAGGTCATTCTCTAGATCGTAGAGCTGTACTTCCTGTGTGTGCAGATTCATAACGAGTTTGTAGTCGCCGTCACGAATAGCTGACATCGGCAGGGTGCCACCGTACCATGGAAAATGGAAAATCAATTCCTTAGTACCACGTTTTACCGTGCCAAGATTTCCCTTTGTAAAAACTTCTCGGAGACTACCGCCGTCAAACTCGTTCGGTAACTGACCGCCACCGATTAAGTCGTTGATGGTCGAATAAAAGTCCCATCCAGCAATGGGAATGTCGCAGTTAGAGTTCTTTTTTACTCCCGGTCCTACTACAACTGCAGGAACACGAATACCACCCTCCCATAGCTGCGCCTTTTTTCCGCGTAGTGGTCTATTCCCTCGAAACGATCCCCCGTTATCGGAAGTGAAGATAACGTAGGTGTTGTCCTTGATCCCTAATGTTTCGATCTTATCAAGGAGAGAAGCTAAACCCGAGTCAAGATCTTCGATCATGGCTGCGTAGGTAAAGATCGAAGCATTTTTGGCTGGTGCTTCATAATCTCTCGAAGTTACTTTCTTGCCTCGTGGTAAGCTACGGTACTTCTCAATAGTCGTACTTAGAGCATTATTACCAACGTGGACCGCGTAATGAGAAACTTGCATGAAAAAAGGTTTGTTGGCTACGACCTGTTTTTCCATAAAAGCATTTGCCCGTTGCGTCACGCTAAATATCCTTTTGGGATCATCTTCCGGCAAACGAGTCTTTTCTTTCACTGAAAGTAAATCCCCTTCTCCGTTGTTGGTATTCCCATCTGATTCATCGTAGTCAGCATGTTCTGGAGTTCGTGGATGGAAACCCCATTTGCCGAAATATCCCGTGGTATAGTTGGGATCGACCCGCTTAACCATCTGAGCGATTGAGATTTCATCTTTGCAATCGATGCCTCTGTCTGCTGCAAGTACGTCATGCACAACTGTCTGGCGAAGACGGCAAGGTGTCTTTCCAAACTGGATTCCAGCTCGTGAGGGTGTACACGTTGGTGCACAGGCATAGGCATTCGAGAAAACCATTCCTTGTTTTGCCATTCTCTCTAAAGCAGGCGTCTGATAGTAATCGCTCAATGAATCTGGGCGACCTGCCATCATTTGTACCGATGTGTCGGTCCAACCCTGGTCGTCCGTATATACTAAAATAATATTTGGTTTGGTGTCAGCGCAATAGCTGGCAGTTGAAGAAAGCACGATCCAAATTAGAAATAAGATTCTCACGGATTACTCCTGATTGTACTACTGATAGATAGAGAGACCAGAAACATTGATTCCTATTCCACTGGAAGCTTGGTTTTTTCGCCCCGTGACTGTTACCTCAAGTCGGTGATTGCCAGGCGTGAGATCTGTTACTGACCAGCGGAATGGTACTTGACGTTGGTCCATGCGCCCAACATGAACGCCTGTGTAACCATATTGATCGATCTCACCACGCTCTTGCCCGTCAATTTTTACAGTCGCGATTCCAGCATCCTCGTGCCGCATCCCTTCCCAAACAATCGCTGACCCCTTAAATTCTGCGGTAAAAGTCCCGCCAACCTCGGTGCAGGTTTTGCTGTGACTTCGCGAATCCCATTGGCCAACGAAATTCAACTCTTCAGTCGCGAGAGAAATTTTCCCTTCACGATTAAAATACATGCGGTAATACTCACCGGTCTTCATATTATAGAACGGCCGAAGTTCTTGGTTCGTATGCAGATTCCGCGCGAGGTCAATATTTACTTTGCTGTTTACACTCAGGTAGTCGGCAGGGAAACGCAGTGGTCCCAAAGAGGGTAGCATACCATTCTCTTGACGAGCTGTTGCCTGCACCATGACAACCGGGCCGCATAATACGGCAACTGGTGATACATATCCAGGAAGCGTTTCAGCTCGTGGCGACAGATCGAACGTGAGCGTCACCACGTCATTTGGTGACCAAGTGCGCTCAATGGTTGCCCATGTGCCTGGCGTAGTCTCCACCGTTATCTCTTCGCCGTTGAGTGCAACTTGTACCCCGTCTTGCGCCCACAGCGGGACGCGAAACTTGAGGCCGAAAAGAGAAGGCTCTTTGGATTCGATTTGCAGTTTTACATCGTTGTATTCAGGGAAACGGGTTTTTTGAACTATCTTTACTTTGCCGTCAGGGCCTTGCCAATCGACCGATGAAGGCACGAACAAATTGACATAGAGATTGCTGTCGTCGTGGAAATAGATCAGGTTATGATAGTCGGCGACCGTCTGGGGCAATGAACCTTGGCAACAAAACCATACGGTGCTGTGCGATTTTTGCGCACCATAGAGATTGTAGCTCGAACCGTACATGGTCATGCCATAGTCGTTCATCGGCACCAGCGCTCCGACACCATTATAGAACAGCCGCTCGATCCAGTCACCGTATTGGGCTTCACCGGTGAACTGCATTAGGTAGCGCCCGAGCTTAAAACCTGCCCAAGAACCACAGGTGGTTTCGAAGTGGAATCGGACATCGACATTCGCTTCGCCGCGCCGGATTCCTAGCAAGGTTTCAGGCAAACCGTTTGGCACAATCAAGCTCTCTTCGGGACCATAACCTCCAGTTGCGAAAAGCTGAGTATCTTTGAGAAACTTGTATCCACCAACGATGGTGTCCAGGTACTTTTGTTCGCCACTGACGCTGTAGGCCATCGCTGCGCTGCTCAGTGAGTTTACGTGGCTGTAAGCATGATAGCTGGGGTGCTTTTTAGCGTTTGTCAATTGACGAAACACGTCGTCGTTTCTTGCCAAAGCGTTCCAAAATTTGGGGTACTCCCAAATCTTTCCAAACTCACGATATCGTTCGTCGCCAGTCAGTTCGTAGGCACGGTAGAGGTTCTCGGACAGTGTGTACCACTCACTGGGTAAAGAAAATTCGTTAGAACGTTTAAGATTCTTCTCTGCCCCGACAGTAATTTTATCGAGATAGACGAGTGCTTCCTTGCTACCGATGTATTCGTAAACATCTACCAAGCCCCCAACCATTTTATCGTAGCCATAGTGACTCGGCATCTGATCACGATACCCATAGGCACCGTCGTCACTAATCGTCTTACCCCATTCGTCCATCAGATAGAGTGCCCGTTGGCGCACTTCGATGTCACCGGTAGCGCGATAGATGCGAGCAAAACCACCAAGCCATTGGCCAAAGGAGGGCGGCCTGTCACTATAAGCGCCACCTAGGTCCTTTCCTGGCGCCCGGTCTTTATGCTTCAACCGAAAACCGCGCAGCACGTCATTGGGGCGTAACTGCATATAATAATCTCGCACTTGCTGGAGCTGCGTCTGGTGCATGCTCGGCAAGAGTCTTACGCCGTCGTAATTGAAGGCGTGAATGATCCGCTCTCCAGTACGATGAGGAGATGACTCCACGTTGATCTGGTCAGCGACTGAATTCAGGGAAAAGCAGCCGATCCATGCCACTGACCATGCCACCGAGAATAGGGCCAAATAGGGTTTCCGTTTAGGATTTCTCACATTGAATACCGAATACGTCAGGTCAAGATTGCAGAACAGAAAGAAGGACTGGGAGGCTACAACAAATAGCGGGGTTTTCTGTACAAAAAACTTAACTAACACTGCGAAATAATATTGATTGAGCCAAGTAATCTTTCCAATTTCCTGCTGGCTCGGTTGTTACTATATAACGAGTATCAAAATATTATAACGCAGGAATTTTGAGGCCGTAGCCCTGCTTATTTGGAGCGAATTCCATGGGCAATATAGGCGAAGACAGAAGAATCTCCGGTAAAGAAAAAGCGGAGTTCGATAAATCCGTGGGGGTCATTCCTAGAGACGGATTTACACTGGTAGAGCTATTGGTAGTTGTCACCATTATTGCAATTCTTATTGGCTTGTTATTACCAGCTGTGCAGGTAGCGCGCGAGTCAGCGCGGCGTTCCCATTGCGTCAACACTCTCAAGCAGTTGACTTTGGCTGCTATGCTGCATGAACAGACGCACGAGGCTTTTCCAACGGCAGGCTGGGGTTGGACGCTGCCACGCAACGTGCGCAAAGATGCCTCAGGAGGCTATCAACGCCCGGAGATCTTGGGAGACCAATCTTGGGGGTGGCGGTACCAATTGCTACCCTTCATCGAATACGAACATTTGTGGGATCTCGAAAACGATTTTGATATAAGGGCCTCTATGCCACCCTTGATTAATTGCCCCAGTCGCCGAGCTCCGACTTATTATGGTGGAGAACAAGGGGGTATTAGTTCAACCGTGTTGGGTGACTACGTTGGTAATGGTGGCGATACGGATGAAAGCGGATTACGGACCTTAGGATTGACTCCCGACCCAACATGTCGTTGTCGCTTTCAAACTGGCACAGTCATTTGGTACGAACCCAATCAGAGGAGTACGCCCTTCAACCCCTTGCGGAATCCGCTTATGAGAATGAGTCTGATTACTGACGGCACTTCTCATACGATGTTGTTTGGAGAAAAGTACGTCAACGGTCATTGGACGCAGGGAGGGTCGTGGGGGGATAACGCTGGATGGTACGTGGGCCGCAGTTGGGACACCCAACGATTTGCCATTCGTCAGCCGCAGTCTGATACGTATTTGACGCACTTACTTGCCAGGCAGGTGAAAGGCCAACGTAAATACGATTTCTATGGCTCATCCCATCCCACAACCTTCAATTGCAGTATGGCCGATGGTTCGGTGACTTCAATTCAGTTTGGCATCGATCTCGTGGCACTAAAACAAATCTGCAATCGCGGGGACGGATCTCTATGAAAAGAATCGTGGTGAAATGCTCGCGTGATACATCAGGACGCCACCTCAGCATACTCAATTCTAGCATTCTGGCTATCGTCATCCTAAGCCTCTCTTCATGTGCCCCTAAGACAGTCGTCACACGAATCCCAGCAGATTATGCTCGATTGAAGGCGACGGTAACTGCCTACTCATATGCTTGTCGAGAATTGAATCGTCCTCCGATAAGTGTCGAAGAATTATGGCCGATTTTAGAAAGTGCAAAAGTAGACGATCCAGTTAGCTATCTAACTTCAACTCGCGACGGACAGCCTTATGTCATTATTTGGGGACTCGATCTGGGAGGACGTCATCTCGGTTCAAATGCTCCGCTTGCCTACGAAGAGTTGGGAAAAGAGGGTAAGCGGCTGCTTGTAACTTGCAATCAGGAAGTGAAAGAGCTCTCGGAAGCCGAGTTCACCGAAATCGAATGGCCATCGGGACATGAACCTAAGAGCCAACCGTATGATCAGCAAATTAAGGAATGACTCCACATGATCCACCTCCATCGTGACGCGAACCAAGTCGCTCCCAAGGACCGGGATCAACGTCAAAACTGAGCGTATGTACTGACCCATCGCAATAGGCGGACAAGAAAACCCCCGGATGTGAAGATCCAAAGCGGTAGGTCGCTGGCTCACGTGGCCCTAAGTTATTTGACCGGGGCATGCCGGGTCTGGTGCCGTTGTACGGGTGGACGTAGCTGCTAGCCCAGCGGATCGTGTCGAACTCGTATCCTTGGTAAGCGGAGTTGTTATCTGCAGCCAAATTCCCACCATGGTTTGCTTCGTGGTAATCAATATGTAAAAAACGCTCCGAGAGGAGCATCGTCTGCGCGGTGCCATCTGTAATCTGTTGAAGGCGGACTCCGAAACGCGGAATAACCACTCCATCAAATTTATCGGCCTGCTCGCGAGAAAATAGACCTCGACAGACGCTGGGGTGAGGATAGTGCTTCGGACAATGGATTCCTGGCCCCGCGGGCCGACCTTGTTTATCTTTTGTTGTCATAGAAGGAATGGCACAGCCCCCGTTGGCTGCATAGTCTGTCTTGGCGACCATATGTCCAGAAGGTTGATCCGAATTGATAGACAATTCAGGTGCAAAACGAAGCTCGACTGCCCCTCGTGAAGGGCAATAAAACAGTGCGACTGGCATCGCCTTCTGTCGTTTCAACGCCTGCTTCTTCTTGGCGCCATCAAGGCCAAGTCCGATAGCACGTAGATCGCTCTGTTCGATAAAGTCCAAGAGCGAATAGGGCCATCCACCAGGCTGGGTGTGGCCAAAACCCATATCAGGATCACCTGTCCAAAGGTGTCCCCAGCCTCCTGACGGAAGAATGCTATGGGCAGCTTCATGATTAAGGCACCCAAACGCTAATTGCTTGAGATGGTTAGCACATATTGCGCGGCGTGCTGATTCACGAGCCGATTGTACTGCCGGCAACAACAAAGCTACGAGAATGCCAATGATTGCAATCACTACCAGTAACTCATTGAGCGTAAACCCACGCTTAGCAAGTAATGGCATGCGTAGCATAAATCACTCAATGATTTTATTGGGCTGTGATTTCCCACGTTGTTCAGGATACGGCAGCACATTCGATTCTGCAGCCCATTCGTTCCACATGCCAAGAAGCTTAGTCGCAACTGCTGGATGCTTGTCGATTACGTTTTCTGTCTCACTACGATCGTCTGTAAGATCGTAGAGTTCCCACTTGTCAGCGTTGCGGTCATCCAGTGTGACAAGTTTCCAATCTCTTTGTCGAATCGCGGAATGGTTTAAGTGTTGCCAATAGAGCGTTCGAGTCGGCGGGTTTACGACATCCCCTTTCCAATACGGGACCATACTACTGCCAGGTGCCGGCTTGACCGACTTGCCATTGTTTTGCTCAGGATAGTTTGCGTCACCAAGATCACAGAGCGTCGGCAAAACATCAATTAGGTGAAATGTCTGCTGGTCAACAATACTTCCACTCTCTGCAATACCCTTGGGCCAGGAAACAATAAAGGGAGAAGCGATACCTCCTTCGTGAACGTACTGCTTGTACTTACGAAGCGGAGTATTGGAGTAGTTGGCCCAACACTGTCCCTGAGAAACGCTCCACCCCCCATTCTTACGCCATTCTTGATAGTTCTCTCTTTTGTGTTCAGGCCAGTTCATGCCGAAGAGATCCAATTCGCCTGAACAGCCGTTGTCGGAGAAAAACATGATGACCGTATTGTCCAAGACACCTCGATCACGGAGCCGCTCGACGATCTGACCGATTCCCTGATCCATCCGATCTACCTGCGCTGCATAAATAGCGCGGCGAAAATCTAATTCCTCACGGGCTTCCGTGCTAAGATCGTTCCATTTAGGCAAGTAATCGCGATCGAGCATATCTTTGAAAGGAAGTTCCTCAACGCTCACTTCTTCGTGTTGCCTTCCACGAGGCAACTTCTGGCCTTTTCGGAGTAGACCCATTCTTCGCATCCGTTCGATCTTTTCTTCACGCAGTACGTCCCAACCTTTTTGGTAGCGTCCACGGTACTTCTCAATGAGATCGTCAGGCGCCTCAAGAGGAAAGTGAGGTGTGTTGTAGCAGACGTGGAGCAGAAACGGCTCTTGTTGATCGGTTGTAGCTTGATCGATGTAATCACACGCCGCATCGGTAAAGAAATCGGTAGTATAGAATTCCTCGTCGGGGCGATACGGATTCACAGGGTTCTCCTGCGACTCGATCATCATCTGTCCGTCACGATAGATATCGCACCCCTTCAGGACCTTCCAATAACTATCGATATGAAGATATATTCCGGTGAAGTGGTCGAAACCTCGAACTTCTGGTCGCGTTTCGAGTTTGTGACCCGCATGCCACTTGCCAACCATGTAGGTCTGGTAGTCTGCTGACTTGAGAACGTTGCCGAATGTGACACAACGATCATTGAGATGGCCGCGATAACCTTCACCCGGATAATTGCGGTAGACCATTAATCCCATTCCCGCCTGATGTGGATAGAGACCTGTGAGGAGGCTTGCTCGCGAAGGGCAGCACCGCCCTGCGTTGTAGAATTGCGTAAAACGAATGCCGTTTGCTGCGAGTTGGTCCAGCGCCGGAGTTTCAATCTCACCCCCAAAACATCCGATGTCGGAATACCCTAAGTCATCGGCAAACAGGATCACCACATTGGGTCGATTGGCGTAGCTGAACACACAAGTAGAAAAGGTCAGTAGTACGACAATTACTGTAGTACAGGCGATGCTTAAGGTATTTCGAACAGACATGTGTGAATTCATCTTGCGGTGCTAGTGTCAATTAACCGTTGGAAACGCGCTAATGCGAAGCGTCGTGCAGCCATATGGGACTAAGGTGATAGGCTCAGACCTTGCGTCTTCTGGGCGAGGTTGAGGACTCCATGGAATTGGTCCTGCATCATCTTTGTAGGTGACCCAACTAGGTAGTCGAATACCTGTTGTTTGAATTCTGATCGGCGCAGTTTGTAATGTCCAAGGATTATCGGCAACTGAATCGTTTTCGATGACACGGTAGTTGTCAGATAAGGCCTGCAGGGATTTTTCTTGTAGCGCAAAGTTCCAGGGGCTTGCAGGTAAGACTTCGTGATAGCTATCTCTCTCTTGCCAACGCTCTTCAATTTTCAATGCGTAGACAAGTGGACCTCGTTGGAAACCGACGCTGTTCTCATGCCAGCGTTTCGTTTTAAGAACCATAGGAAGCTGTAGCTCGACGACATCTCCAGATTTCCAAGTTCGATTGAGAACGACAATCTGGTCCGTGTCTGCACTTTCGTAAGCATTCCCATTGATATGTATCCGAGGGTTCGAACACCAGCTCGGAACTCTCAGATGTAGCGGAAATCGAATTTCATCTTCGGTCTCGACTTTGAATTGTATCGTTTCACGAAATGGATAGCCGGTCTGCTGCGTTATGGTCACCTGTTGCCCGCTCTCACCGACCCTCGCAGTGACGCGACTCGGCGCGTAAACCAGGGCTGCTAGGCCACCATCAGCAGAAGCCATCCAGGTATGTTGCGCAAACTTGGGCCATGCCTGGTTCAAATTGCAGGTGCAGCATGGATATCCAGACAATAAACCAAACACCTGACGATCAGGTTCGTTGTTGTAGAAATTTCTCGTGCCGTGCGTCACCTTCACTTGATTAGCTAACTGAAAATATTGACGGGTGAGGCAATCGTCGCTAATTTGTGATGCAAGCACATTATAGGCAATGAGCTCTATATGGTCAGCGAACTCCGACTCGCCGGTGATCTCAAGAATCTTCTCAAGCGAAAACATCATTTCTGCGGCTGTGCATAGTTCTGAACCGCGGGTTAATTGCCGACCGTGCAGGGCTTCATCGCCGCCGAACAAACCATGCGGTTGGCCATGGAGCAGCTCTAAATCTTGCAATGCCTTACGAACAGCTTGAAGATACTTAGGATTGGAATCACGCTGAGAGTAAATAATCGGCGCCTTCATACCTTGAGCCAGATTGACACAGTGGAAAGGATAAGCGGTAGCATCCTTTGCAGTCCATTGTTTTTCATTGAACGGACCGTGAAGCGAGATATCTCCCCGATTCAGGAATATATCGGTATAAGGGTGCGTCTGACTGTGTATCAACTCACCTAATTCTAGGAGAAAGGAATCTCCGGTGACACTATAAAGCCAGTAGACAATCAGCAAGTTATCGGCACCACGGCGGTTACCCCAAAACGTCCAGTGGCCAAGCGGGGTCTTCGGCAACTCCTGAAGTTGAAAGCGGAAGTAGCGCGTCAACGCATCAATGACTCTTTGATCACCGGTGGCCATGTAGTGCTGCTGAAGTACCTTGAGCATGACCATTTTCGGCCACCAGTCGCGACGTTTGTCGCGTTGAATCCCTGGTTCAAGCTCAGGTGGATACTCGAAGGGTATCGGCCCGAGATAGCCATCCTCTCGTTGATGAGTAAGCGTCCACTCAACCCACCGCACGGCTTTGGCGAGCAGCCGCTCATCATCAAGCAAATGGGACAAGGGCAAAAGACCATCTATCCAATAAGGCCCGCGCTCCCAGCCATCACCATCGCCACCAAGCCAGCCGTTACGTTCTCCTACCACTTGCGGATAGAGTTCGTCGAGCCGTCCTGAAATGCCATGTGCCAATCGCTCTAATTGGTTCTTCAACCAACCCTGGGGTTTGATCGCGCCCAGTGGCAATTCTGAGTAGGACTTCTGTGCAAGCGGTGGTCGATTCCAAACAACTGCGACCTTTGATGGCAGTTCTGTCGCAACTGCTTGATTCCCTAACATGAAGGCTAGCAGTAGCAGCGTTAGTAGGCGCACTTGATCGACTCCAAAAACAGAGATCCTTTCTGACATCACTTCTGCAGCGCCACTCGAGCTTCCTCAAATACGACATCGATCTCAAGGATACCCACGCAGGCATCTTCCTGAGGGGTCATGAGTATTCGCATCGCGTCGCATTTTAGATCACTAGCAGGATGAACAATGTTGTATTGATTTACACGTAAGCCATACTCGTCGGTGACGTAAAGTTCTAAAGGTTTCCATTCGCCGTTTTGCTCGACTTCCACTGTCCACTCGGCCGGAATACGGACTTCCTTATCATCGTCAAACCAGTAAACGCCAATACTACGGACATGGCGGACCTCGGAAAATCGTCCTTCGACCCACTGTGGCTTGTTCTTCTGCGGGCGGCTTGACCACCGTGACACTTTTTTGCCACTTGACCACTTGGGTTTCTGGTTGTCACCAATGGCTGAAACAGCATCTTGTTCGAACGTATGAGACGCTGCCACTCCCACGAAGGGGCTTTTCTTGGGTAGTGCCGTCGGATCAAACTGAGCATGCTCACTACTTCTAGGGAACCAAACCGTCATCGAACTAACCCCACGATTATTCCAAGCATAGTATGGCGTTAGCACTAAAGGCTCGTTTTGGGCACTTCCCTGTTCTGTAACCACCTGGGCAGGAATAGTCGCTTGCAGGAAAGGATTTGCTTCCTGAGTATTCTGACTAATCTTGGCATGAGACATCTCCGAGAGTTCTTCCAAGAAGAATCTCTGAGAGTAGCCATCGTTATCGACACCCTCGGCACACATAACGAGTGGGCCACGTGTTAATGCGACACGTTCGCGGTTCTCTACAACCGATGCGTGACACTCACTAGCGCGTAGGGGCATCGGCAAATGTAGTTGAATACGATCATCTTTATTCCACTGACGATCGATAACTGCAAAACCTTTTTCAACGGCAAATTCTACAGGTTCCGAGTTAACGAGCAACTTAATGGGCTGAGTGTTGGAATCGACGTAGTGATACAGCTCACCAGGAACAAATTGTTTGCCTGCCCAGGTCGGAATCCTCAATAGGAGACGGAATTGCGTTGGTTCCTGAGGCGAGATGGAGATCTCAATGTCTCCATCATTCGGGTAGGCGGTCTTTTGCTCGATCTCCACACTACCTGCATCAAGGCCAACGGTTGTCTGACTCGCCGCATAGAAAGTGACATAGAGATCATCACCATCGTGGGCGTAAGTCATACCAGGAACTTGGGGGAGTAACCGTGCCATATTCGAAGGGCAACAGGCTGTACCAAACCATGGTGCACGACCAGGTGTGCCATGATTAAACGGAGACTTGCCATCAGCTTCTAGCGGATTTACGTAAAAGAAACGATTACCTTCGAAATTGACCGCTGCTAAAACATTGTTGAATAGTGCAACCTCAGCCACGTCGAGGTACTTCGCATCTTTGTTCAGCAAAAACATGCGATAGTTGAACAAGACATTTCCGACGGCGGCACAAGTTTCATTAAATGCATCTTTATTGGGCAAGAGGTACTTTGGTCCAAATCCTTCAATGCCATGCACAGCACCCAAACCTCCCGTAATATGCATACGCGTATCGACCATATTGCTCCAGATGTGCTCCAAAGCTTGCTGGTATTTCTTTTGGCCAGTCAGTGCTCCGATATCCGCCATCGCAGAATAGAGGTACGTAGCGCGTACAGCGTGCCCAACGGCCTCACGCTGTTCGATTACAGGTGCATGTTGTTGAGCATAGGTCGGCGAAAGCACTCCCTCTCCCTCCGGCACATAAGTCACGCCACGGATCTCAAGAAACTTACGCGCCATGTCGAGGTACAACTTCTTACCTGTTACGCGATAGAGCTTGACGAGGGCTAGCTCAATTTCTTGGTGCCCTGGCGCTTGCATAAGAGGTTGACCATCATTGTAATTTGGGTCGCCAGCGAAAATAACTTGATTGATATGCTGCGCGCTTCTCTCAGCCACCTTGAGGAGCTTGTCATTGCCAGTGGCCTGATAGTAGGCAACCGCTGCCTCGTACATGTGCCCAACATTGTAGAGTTCATGGCTATGGACCACATATCCGTACGGTGCATCCCCCATCATTTGCTTTGATGTTCCGACACCCGTAGTATGCGAAGGGTAGAGATACCCGTTACTGTGTTGGGCAGCCACAATCACATCGGACAGTTGATCAAGCTTGGCTTCCAATTCGGGATCAGGCTGTAACTGCAAGAGATAGGCTGCACCTTCCATGACTTTGTAAAGATCTGAGTCAATAAATCGATGGGGACGGTGCCCCTCGACTTCCTTGCCTGCTAAAGAATCGGCAGCGGCCTGCAAGTGATCCACGCCCGGCTGGGTCCGCTCAAACGCGAACGGCACTAAAGTCTCACGCTGTGTAATCAGACGTGGTCGCCAAAACTCACTGGTGATCGTTACTTCGTTGAAAGGGACTGGTTTGAGCGGGTAGTCTGCCTTCGTGAGTGTGATCGCTTCACTCGCGGCGATTCCTTCACCTTCCGCAGTAGTCTCCCCACCCAATAGAAAAAGGGACGTTACTAATGTCACTGCAAACCCAAGCCGAAACTTCGATGCCGCGTCTTGTAGATTGTAAGACTGATTGTTCATGGTTTGCTAATGGATGGTTTGCTAATGGATGGTTTGCTAATGGTGTGAGGTGCCACAGCACTGAGCGGCGAAGACACATTCGGAAGGGAGAGTAAAGTTTTTGTTTCGATTCATTCACTGTTATTGGTTATGGCAACTGTTATGGCAGTAGGGATGCATCACCTTGGCAAATACCGCCCCCGTCGTTACGCGCGCCAAGTCTCTCCCATTCACCTGGGTCAATGTTATAGTTCAACGAACGTACCGAGCCATCACAAAATGATGCTAGAAATACGCTCGGGTGTGCCGAACCAAACCGATACGTAGCAGCCTCAGGGGGACCTTCTGTGTCAGGTCTTGGCATACCAGGCATGTCGCCATTTGGGCGGGTGAAACCGCTAGCCCAACGTACCGTATCCCAATCGTATCCCTGATACATCGAGTTATTGTCCGATGGAAGATTGCCACCATGGGTTGATTCGTGATAATCGACATGCAACGATCGCTCAGCGAAAAGCATGGTCTTGGAAGTTCCATCGGTTATCTGCCTAAGCTCGATAGGCCACCGGGGAACGATTACTCCATCATATTTCTTAGCTAGATTTCTAGTGGGCAAACCTCCGCAAACTGAGGGGTGTGGATAGTGTTTTGCACAATGAATACTGCCTGGTCCAGACGGACGACCCACCCTATCTACCGTATTAATCTGTGGCATTCCACATCCACCATTCCCTGCGTAGTCTGTTTTGGCCACTAGACCGCCTGGAACAGGATCGGAATTCACCGAGTTCTCAGGCCCAAATCCTAGTTGAGGTGCTCGCCGACTAGGACAGTAGAACATAGGGATTGGAGTCGTTTTTTGCCGCAACAATGCTTCACTCTTAGCGGCGTCTGTTAGTCCATCGCCTATCGCTTGGACTGCCCCTTCTTCCAGGAAGTTAAGCAACGAGTAGGCCCAACCACCTGGCTGCTTCTCACCTAAACCCATATTAGGATCACCTGTCCAAATATGACCCCACCCACCTGCCGGAAGATAACCAACCGTATCCTCATGAAGATGTGCCGCCAACGCCAATTGCTTGAGTTGGTTTGTGCACTGACTACGTCGTGCTGCCTCGCGAGCCGCTTGCACCGCGGGCAATAAGAGAGCTACCAAAATGCCAATGATTGCAATGACTACCAATAACTCCACAAGGGTAAAACCACGACGTGGATATGAGTGATATGTAATTTTCATTCTTAACATGACCTCTTGCGAATAGATTTACCCCAATAAATATAAATCATGACCTATACTCTCGGTCGCTGAGATCGACCAAACGGCATTGCCGCTACAAGAGCCATCAGCATCAAGGAAGAGGGTTCAGGTACTGCAACGCTTGACGACGCTCCACCAAACGCACTCGTGCCATAGTTCAACGCCCAATAGTCATAATCTTCCTGATCGACTACACCCGGTGTTGCCGCGTTGGGGTCTTCTCCCGTTAATTCAATCTCCTCGCCCAGATTGTCACGCCACACGGTATAGTCAGCCGCATCGACATTGCCATCGAGATTGTAATCGCCTGGAATCTGTGGAGCGGAAATGGTAATCACACCATTATCAAGCGTAATGACAGGATCCATATTGCCACCCCACGCAGTCAATTCTCCTGCGGTGACATGAGATTGGTAACGAGTCACCTCGCTCTGATCTGCCTGAACAATGGTTTCACTGAGATGCCCAGCAATGATGATCTTAGCACCTTCACTAATATCAAGACTCACTTGGCCGCTAGAAGGAAC
>CAYGQU010000009.1:910-18821 GCA_964352045.1 uncultured Planctomycetaceae bacterium | reverse complement strand
GATACGCCTCAGCCAATCCGTGAAATTCCCTTACAATACGTCAATCGGCTAAGTGATTTACTTTTTGTTCTCGCCCGCGCAGCCAATGCGGCCACGGGTCAGGGGGATGTACCTTGGCAGAAAGAGGGGTAGGCACATGTATTTGACGAAGAACTTGTTTCTTTTTTTATGAAACACCGCCCGCCAACTTCTGGGACCCGCCAGAGCCTATTTAATGTCCTCACTTTAATGTCCTCACTTTAATTTCCTCGCAGGCAGTATTCGCGGCACACTGATTGGGCACGCGAATAGGCCGTAGGCTTTGCTCTGATAACCTGCTAAACTACAAGCAGATCGCTAGAAAAGTCTCCTTATTGATTGCCCCCGCGGTTACCGATTGGTAGGCTTTATTCTGCCTTTCCTATCCCCTATTATCTGCGAAAAGCCTACGGGTAAAAGCACACTCCTTTAGCAAACTTAGCCCCCGACGATCCTATGAAAAAGATCGAAGCCATCGTTCGCCACTACAAATTAGAAGATGTGAAAAACGTCTTGAATGAGCAGTCCATCAGTGGCATGACCGTGACGGAGGTTCGCGGATTTGGTCGCCAGAAAGGCCATACTGAGGTCTATCGTGGCACTGAGTATGCGGTTGACTTCGTTCCTAAAGTCAAAATCGAAGTCGTCATTGACGATGATCGGGCACAACAGGCGATTGACGCCATCATCAAAGCGGCTCAAACCGGCCAAATCGGTGACGGTAAAATCTTTGTGTCCGATCTGACTGACGTAATCCGCATCCGTACCGCAGAGACGGGCGTGGAAGCAATCTAATTTTTTCCCCCCAACTTTGGCAGCGGTCACAAGCTATCCATTAGCTTTTCATGGCGCAGGTACAATCTCTCAGTGGCTTCTTCTGGAACGAATCGTGATGCTCAAACACCCGCTGAGCAAGCGTTGCCAAATCAAGAGGCCGATCAGCAACAACCGAATGCTTTAGAACAACAGCGATCGCTAGTCCTCGAGCAAAAAACATTCTTGGCTCAAAACCGAGCTGAAATTCGCGAACTTCACGATCGCGGTGTACCACCGGTACAAGTTTGCGCTAAGCTCACCGCCATAATTGATTCGGTCATACACGCTTTTTGGAATTCCTATTTGGCTGAGATGCCATCGCAACAAGCCCAAGTCTTTACCGATAACTGCGTACTCGTGGCGCACGGTGGCTACGGTCGTCGACAATTGGCCCCTCATTCTGACATAGACCTGATGGTTCTCTACCAGGGTTCGGTGCGTCCTCTTGCCGAATCCATTTCTAAGCGATTGATGCAAGATATTTTTGATTTGGGTCTGGATCTAGGGCATAGCCTAAGAACAAAAGAGGAAGCAATTCAGTTATCTAAGACCGATGCCGTCGTGGCAACGTCGCTTATAGAATCGAGACCACTGGTAGGTTCACCCTCGCTATTTGAATCTTTCTACAAAACTTATTCCAATTCAATTCAAAAACGTGACCTTTCGGCATGCGTTGAAGTCAGTGAATCGCGTCGCATCGAACGGGAAAAATATGGGTCAACTGTCTACTTGCTAGAGCCTAACATCAAGCGTTCGCGCGGTGGCTTGCGTGATGTTCATTTACTTCGTTGGCTTTGGTTTATTCGCACTGGCATTAGCGAACCTGATCAACTTCTGAATAAGGGAATCATCTCAAAGTTTGATCACCATCGTTTCTGTGCATCGCGTGACTTCCTGTTGCGCACGCGAAACGAACTCCACTTTATATCAAACAAGTCGGGCGATGCACTGCACCGGGCTGATCAACTAAAAATTGCCGAGAAATTCCATTACACCGCTCATGAATCCATTAAACCAGTAGAACGATTCATGAGCGACTATTTCCGGCATGCGGCTCACATTTGGTTTATGACAAATCGGATGATCGGTCTTAGAACGCCAAAACCCCGCGTAGCAAGAATGCTTGATCCGGTCTTAAGCCGATCGAGTGACGGCGATTTTAAGGTTGGCCTTTACGAAATTAGCACAACCAGTAGTGGCAGTGCCAAACTGCGTTCAAGTCTTGACGCGATTCTCCGATTAGTTGATCTGGCTAGAGTCGAAGATAAATGGATTGCTCAAGAGACTTGGTATACGATCTATCGCAGCGTACCGCAACTAAAAGGAGAATTAACTCCCGAAGTGTCAAAACGCTTCTTAGCGATTCTCGATAATCCAACCAACTTAGGACAACTCTTACGTCGATTGCATGAGCTAGCGGTACTCGAAATAATCGTACCTGATTATAAACATGCACGATTTTTACTACAGTTCAATCAGTACCATAAATTCACGGTCGATGAACATTGCCTTCTCTCAGTCGAACTCGCGACAAAATTTTCCAATCGGGATGACCAGCTAGGAAAAGTCTATCGCGAACTCCCTAACAAACGTCTGCTTCATCTCGCCTTGCTGCTACATGACCTTGGTAAAGGTTACGACGAGGACCACAGCGTTTTAGGAGAATCCCTTGCTCGTAACACCGGTTCCCGGCTTCGGTTGCCTGATGCGCAAACCAAGAATGTTGCGCACTTAGTCAGGCACCATCTCGATATGTCACTATTAGCTTTTCGCCGTGATACGAGCGATCCGGAGCTAATCAAGAATTTCGCCCAAATGGTAGGCAGTCGTGAAAATCTAGCGATGCTCTTTGTGCTTACTTGTGCCGACATGGCAGCCGTCGGCCCGGGAGTGCTAAGTGACTGGAAAGTAAGCGTCCTTGCTGATCTTTACTATCAAACCCAAGAACATTTTATCGACCGTGTGCCAAAAGTCAGCGACCGCCGCGAAGCGCTACGCACTTCAGTCTGGCAACTCCTTGTGGAAGAAGAGCGAGACTTACTTTGGTACAAAGAGATATTTAACGATCTATCAGAATCGTACGTCGCTACTCGTTCGCCTGCTGCCATTGTCAGCACAATGCGAGTCCTCTTACGAGTGCATGAGGCGGGATCAGGAAACGCCGAATCATGGGGTCGTTATCTTGAAGACGGCACGACCATTGAATTAATTTCGGCGGTTGCCTCGGAACTCGGACAAGGCACTTTCGTCAAACTAGCGGGAGCAATTAGCAGCAAAGGGCTGCGAATTATCGCTGCCGAGAAAGTTGCGCTTAGTAAGCAGCTTCAGTTACTCCGCTTCACTGCCGAAGATCCTCAAGCAAAGCATACGATCAACGCTGCAGAGGCGAATCGTCGCGTTTCTTCGCTTACAACGGCAATGACCACGGCCATTGATCGCCACGAAGCTCCTCGCTTTGCCCGTGTTTGGGGTGACGATCGGGCCATTGCCGCAGCAGCCCTCACAGCTCAACCAAACGAAGTCCGTATCGACACGACTATCTCTGAGCAAAGCGCAATTATCGAGATTTTTACGATCGACCGAACTGGCTTGTTGTATGAAATATCCAAAGCAATCGACGAGCTTGGGCTTGTGATTCAATTTGCAAAAATCGCGACGTCGCTTGATCAGGTCGTCGATGTTTTTTATGTCACCGAGCGAGATGGCTCCAAACCGACCGATAACGAACGCCTTCGAGCGGTCCATGAGCATCTAATGAATGTTATTGATTTAGACGAATAATGAGGCCAATCGGCTAAAATCCTGCGTTTTGTTCTGATTCTACCGAGGTTTCCCTGTTAACTCGGTCCGACATGAAGCCAACGGCATGGCCCGATTCGATTCTGGTAAGTAAAATAAATAGTTCGGCACCACATTGGTTGCCTCGAAGCCTTTAGAAGACCCACCACGACCTCTCGAACCAACTTCGTTTTATGCTCCGCTACTGGACCGCCGGCGAATCACACGGACAAACCCTCATCGCACTAGTTGATGGCTTCCCTGGCGGGGTTCCGTTAGATACGGCCCCGATTGATGCCGACCTCAAACTGCGCCAAGGTGGCTATGGACGTGGCGGCAGGCAACGGATTGAAACCGACAAAGTGGCGATTAAGACAGGCATCTGGAAAGGCGTGTCGCTCGGAAGCCCCATCGCCTTGGAAGTTGTCAACCGTGACTTCAAACTCGAACGGCTGGAAGACCTACCTCGCCCAAGACCGGGTCATGCTGACCTAACCGGGTCCGTCAAGCATCTTAGTGGCATTCGGCCCATTCTCGAACGGTCGAGCGCACGCGAAACGGCAGTACGTGTCGCCGCAGGAGGACTAGCCAAGTTACTTCTCAAACAATTTGACATCGAAACTCTTGGCTACGTCGCTGAACTGGGAGGAGAAGTTATTTCGCCCAAAACAGGTTCGATCGAAGAGCTGCGAGCATTACGCGATAAGAGTGAAATCTATTCGCTTAATCCTGATCAAGATGAACCGATCAAGGAACTTATCAAATCAACCGGCAAAGCGGGCGACACGCTTGGCGGTGTCGTCGAGGTACGTGTCGAAGGGCTCCCCATTGGTCTTGGTACACATGCACAATGGGATCGCAAACTCGATGGCCGACTTGCACAAGCTGTGATGGCGGTGCAAGCAATCAAAGGGGTTGAGATTGGCCTTGGTTTTGAAGCGGCAAGACGACCCGGTTCGCAAGTCCACGATCCGATTCATTACGATGCCTCGCAGCGCGAGACACCAAATCTCGGCTTCACACGGCCCACCAACAACGCCGGTGGAATCGAAGGGGGTATGACCAATGGACAACCTCTTATCATCCGTGCTGCCAAGAAACCGATCAGCACGTTGGCAAAACCACTGGCTAGTGTAAACCTAAAAACCAAAGAAGAAGCGAGCGCCAGCTACGAACGGTCGGACGTTTGTGCCGTCCCTGCTGCTAGCATCATCGTCGAGGCGGTGGTTGCATTCGAGATTGCCGTCGCGTTGGTCGATAAGTTTGGTAGCGACAGCCTTGCCGAAATGCAGGCCCGCTATGAACTTTTCCAAGAGATGGCCCGCAAGCAATAGGGCCTTACAACGAAATCGGGAAAGGCTTGATTAATAGCAAATTGAAGCTACGAGTGACCTGCACGAGCGATCGCCCCAAGCACCCTTCTTTTGCATTTTAACCAACAAAGCCAATTTTCCTGTTTTCGGTAATTTAAAAACACCCGAATGCTACGAGAAAAAACCCAACGCCGGCTTTTTCGTCTCCTTTTTGTTTTAGGGTGCCTTCTACCAACGCTAGCAATCGCTGGCTGGGCCTTCGTAAGATTTCATCCCGCTTTCAAAGCGATGGTCTTTGCCGAGGTGAGTCGGCAAGCGGGCGTTACCATTGATTGCGAATCGTTTAATACGCCGCGCCCTAATGTTTACCAGATTGTTGGACTTGAAATTCACGATCCTTATACCGAACAACTTTTGTGTCGTGCGGATCAACTAACGGCTCAAAAAATTGAAGACGTCTGGGAACTTACTATTGGCAATGCATGGATTGAAAATCCATCCGCGAGCAGTAACAAACAATTACGGCTAGAGGATATTCCCCTTGCCCTTTCGGCTTCCCTCGATTCGCTAACAATCGGTCAATTAGAACAATCCTTGGTTACCTGGAATCGTGTGAAGTTAAAATTCGATCCAGCCAAGAATACGGATAACAAGCCTTCGATACGCTTTACCTCTTACACGGAATCTAATGATCCAGATACGCAGATCGTTTTGTCACAATGCTACGATAAGGGTCAACTCGTGACGAAATTGAACCTCGACACCGGTAACACACCACTGGTGGGCGAGTTAATTCCACATGAAGATCACCTCTCCGATATCACCAAGGGGAGTTTGTTCGTTGGCACCTGCGAAGCAACACAAAAGGGCGATCAAAGCGTCGGATCAATTCGCGGTAAGGTTCAACTTGCAGAAGGTGAATTGGGTCCTCGCTATGGAAATTGGCAGCAGGCCAACATTGAGTTGCATGAAGTCAAATGGACTGGCATGATGGTTACGCGTTTTAAGGGGGAGATCGACGTCCGGCATGGCAAGCTCTCGCGACCTATCATTTGGGTACTCAATGACAGTCTTAATTGTCAATCTGATTCGGCACTAAAGCGACTGTGGGAAGACGAATCGCTAACGAATATCCCTTTTGATCAACTTGCTTGTGATATCGAATTCGATTATCGCGGTCTGATATTAGTGGGAAAATGTAAAAATCTTGACGGAGACCGAACGACCGGAAACTTGGCCTATTCGATTTTGGCTCGACGTAATGAGTCGCTGCTAAAGCAGCCTGAAGAAAAGCTGATTCCCCTTTGGTCTGTTCTACAAGCCTTGTGGCCGAATAGTCCTGCTTATGTGCCTGTTTCGTCTGAAGCGCAAAAACTAGCTCGACTCTTGCCTTTCGCTTCCGAAACTAGTACGAACCAATAAGCCTGATTATTCTCGATGAGGTAGGTTTCTAGGAAAAAGAGATCACACGATCGCGCGGTTCGACAACGACATCGCGACGACGCCGGCCAGGCCTTGATTCGATGGCTGCTTGAATCTGTTTAGTAATAAACGCCATCGGACCCCTTTGATGATCACATGCTGCAGTGACTTGCAAAGCTTCCTCGTGCAGTCCCGCCTCGAAGAGTGATAAGGCTTCGGCATAAGCAGAGGAATCGAAATCGTCGTTATGGCTTTTTTGGCAATCAATTCCAAGACGATTCTCTAGCCTGAAGAGATCAATCCCTTCATCAATACCAGCCACCAAAGCTCGACAGAGTCGATCAACTTGAAATTCACAAGGTAAACGACGTGCGATCTCTCCTGTTACAACGATCGGCGTCTCAAGCTGCTTCGTAGCTTGCTCAAGTCGGCTTGCTATATTCACAGCTGAACCACGAGCACCGTACTTGAGCTTCCACTGACTTCCGATATTGCCTACCTGGGCACTTCCTGTATGTATGCCAACACCAAGCAACAAGGGTCTATTTAACAAAGCTCGCCATCGTTCCGAAACTGGCCGTAATTTCAATTGCATTTCAATAGCAGCTTGGCATGCATCGGCAATATGGTTGGGTTGGTCGAAGGGGGCGTTCCACATGGCAGCCAAACCATCGCCATAATAGTCGATGATTAAGCCTTCGTGCTGTATGACTGCCGCCGTTAAAGCGTCCATCACATCACTAAGCACCTGATAAGTTTGTAAGGGTGAGAGTCCTATCGTTGTGCTTGCTTCATTTTGAAAAAGCGAGCTCG
This sequence comes from uncultured Planctomycetaceae bacterium, assembly GCA_964352045.1. Classification (GTDB taxonomy): domain Bacteria; phylum Planctomycetota; class Planctomycetia; order Pirellulales; family Lacipirellulaceae; genus CAYGQU01. The sequence continues at coordinate 11,661 of CAYGQU010000009.1, read as the reverse complement.
AATCACGCAGATCAGCAAACAGCACTGTAACATCACGGCGACAACCATTGAGTACCTGGGGATCTTGTTCGATGCGTGTAGCTAACGCCGGGGAAAACGCTTGCTCCAACAATTTACGACGACGATCGCAATGTTCAAGCTGCTCTTGGCGAGCTTGTTCTTGGTTAATCGAGTCTGCCAGCAATTGCAGTAACTTCGCTTCAAGTGGTCGGATGCCATTACGCGAATTCTGTGAATGTAAGTGCCGAACGCCGATAATAGCCCCCAAGACGCTACCATCTTTCCGAAACCACGGAGCAAAAGCGATTGCCGATTTTTGGCAAGCTAGTTGTGCATCTTTCGACGTTGGCTGAAAATAGACCTTAGGTTCTACGAGTAATTGATCGAGAGGCTTGGTATCTAGCCAAACCCCCAGCTTAGGTCGTGGCAAGTGCGAAGCCACAACTTGCCAATTAAGTTGCGCATGAGATTCATCGAGGGCAACCAAATAGGCCGCATCAAAACCAAGCGGCTCGACGACCAATTCAGTCGCTGCTTGCAAAAATTCTGTTTTGTCAATTTTCCAATGATTCAAAGTACTGAGTGCTTCAAACCAACGTGAAAGTGTTTTCTCGCTCGGACTATTTTGAGTAGTAACTGATTCATAGTCATCGAGTGATTCGAGAAGTGAAGAATTCGTGTTACGTACCGTTATTGCATTGACGATTTCAATTTTTGTTTGATCCAAATCGAATTGAAGTGGTAAGTTCAAAACACTCTTCTCGGTTACGCGTTCGGGCAAACGAACAATCAAATCTTTTGAAGTGCGCACCCGGACACCATCGACGTGGGGAATGAACTCAATCCACGGCCCGGCGAGTCCATTCGAGGGCGGTGCAACCTGTTGCCACTTTTCGCCAACGCATCTCAGCAGCACACCCCGATCTGCTAGCACTGCTTGCAGGTGTTGGTGCTTTGTATGGATCGCGACTTCAATCATTTCTCGACAATCATTGGAAATAGGGGCTACCGACAGAACAAAAAGCGAGCTCCTGCTTTACTTCGATCGGTATTATGACGCACTGTTCTGGACGCTGCTTGCAGGTTCTAGAATAATGAGCAACTGTCGCCGGCATACTTTGCCTATTCAACCAATTTGATCGAGCAGAAAACCTTCGTACCACTATGTTCCCTTTCTTAGAACCATGGCTAGGATACCTCGGGGCGATTCTTTGTGGTGTAGTAGCAGCGCAGGCGGTTTTGGGTGGCTATGGAATTTGGCAAGATAGGCGTAAAGTACGTCTGCAGTCAAATGCCGATGCTGAATCATTAAGAATAGAAGTCCAAGCGGCCGTAGTAGCGGCTCAAGCCCGTCAAGCGGCAGGTCTTGGCTGGAATGGTCGTCGGCAACTGAAAGTATCTGCAATTGTTGATGAGGCGGTTGGGACCAAGTCATTCTATCTTAGCTCAACGGATGGAACTTCCTTGCCCCCATACTTGCCTGGTCAATATTTGACGATTATCGCACCGGTCGATCACAGATCTAAACCCTTAGTGCGGTGTTACTCCCTGTCAGATCGTCCGCGCGGGGAAATGTATCGAATCACTGTCAAACGCGATGGAGGTCCAACCGTTTCGGATCCGAATCAACCCTACGGAATCGTCAGCAATTGGCTACATAATTCGATTCGAGTGGGGGATGAGCTCACCTGCGAATCACCTCGCGGCGTATTCTTTTACGATCCTTCGACCGACAGGCCGGTTGTTCTTATTGGTGCAGGGGTCGGTGCCACACCTATCATGAGTATGCTTGCTGCTATCGACGGGCGTGGACACCGTCAACCAGTATTTGGTTTCTTAACTTTTCGCGATGGAAAACATCAACTGTTTGGCGAAGCAACACAAGCGATCGATACACAAAACCCTTCTATAAGAATGGTTATTGCTTATACCAAGCCAGGCGACGATGATCGGTTAGGACAAGACTATCAGTACCATGGTCGCATTACGGTTGATGCCATGCGACGGTTGCTTCCTTCGAATAATTTTAACTTCTATCTCTGTGGTCCCGGTCGCATGATGCAAGAACTTGTTCCTGATTTGCTCGACTGGGGAGTTCCTGAAGAATCAATTCATTACGAAGCGTTTGGCCCAGCGACCGTTAGCAAGTCAGAAAATACTGCTACAGCAAAGCAAGCGATCGGCAGCCTTATTCAATTCGCCAAAGATTTACCACCAATCACTTGGGATGGCAGCTACACGAGCCTTCTGGAAATGGCTGAGGCGAATAATGTCCCCCTTGCTTCGGGATGCCGAGTCGGCAACTGCGGTGCATGTCGGGTTCGGATCATTGAGGGTGCGACAACCGAAATTAAGAAGCCTGGTATCTCCTTAGGCAAAGGAGAATGTCTCGCCTGCATTAGCCAACCCAAAGGGCAAATGGTCCTTGAAGCCTAATGCCATTAAGTCAATTTATTTATAAGATGATCATCGCTGTGAACTTTTTTATTCGAAGATAGTAATTACACCGACGAGCCACACGGAAGGGAATCCGAAGTGCTGCTACAGTTTATTCAACAAGCTCTTGCCTTAATGCTACTTCTAGGAGTCAGCGCTAATTTATTTGCAAAAGAAGCTTTTGATCCTGCTAAGGTGTTAGGAGCAGATACCTGTGTCAAATGCCATGCTGCCGAGGTGAATCAATGGAAACAAACACCCCACCACCGTACGATCGATGAACTCCATCGCAAGCCGGAAGCAAAACAAATCGCAAGCAATCTGGGACTACGATCCGTCAAGCGAAACGACACTTGCGTAAAGTGCCATTATACTCGCAAAGAGACCAATGGTCGTGTCCGGATCGACTCAGGTATCTCATGCGAATCATGTCATGGACCAGCACAAAACTGGATCGATTTGCATGCAGATTATGGACCCGGTGCAACACGAGAAACTGAATCGTTTGACCACAAAATCGAACGACGACTGGCAAGCATCAAGGCGGGAATGAATAATCCCGGCAATCTGTATCTGATCGCTCAACAATGTCTCGATTGTCATACGACTCCGGACGAACAGTTAGTCGATGTTGGAGGCCATCCTGCGGGTAGTGCTGATTTTGATTTAGTTGCTTGGTCGCAGGGAATGGTCCGTCACAATTTTGTTCGATCGCAAGGGGCACTTAACTCGAAAAGTTCGCCTGAAAGACTTCGTGTAATGTACGTGGTTGGCACTCTGACTGATTTAGAATTTAGCCTTCGGGCCGCTGCTAAAGCGACATCCACAGGGCGATTTGGCCAAGCAGTCGGCTCGCGTGCCGCTGCAAAAAAACAATTGCTTCACAAAATCCAAGCGATTATTAACCAACCGCTGTTAAACGACGCACTCAACGCTGTGAAACAGCTCGAACTGCGGGTTGGGAATTCTGAAGCAATCCTTGCAAGTGCCGAGGTGATTAGCGTTGTTGCCTACCGATTTGCTGACGAAGTGGATGGTTCGCAGTTAATAGCACTCGACGAGCTGTTACCTAAGCCGGATCAATATAAATAAACAACGGCTACGATTACCCGAATAAGATCTACCTGATCCAGTTCTAAGCCACTTAACGTAATTGTATGACAAACTCCGAAGCTTCACGAACGCATCCCCAGCGATGGGACCAGCCTTTTGGCGAAGCGATGACCGATGCGCTCGTGACACGTTTGTTGAAGGTGCCCCCCTTCTCGCAAATGAACGAGCGATCCTTTCCCCGTTTGCTACCACTAAAAGGCTTACTACTCAACGACGCCCGAGTTGTTACCTACCAACCAGACGAAATTATTATTCGAGAAAACGAATATGGCAGCAGCGCCTTCATGGTGCTCGACGGCACGCTCCGAGTGTCGGTTGATAGTCTCGCACCCGAATTAATCGGTGGAGCAAACCCACAACCTTCGGTGAGCTCACGCCTCAAAAAAGCAGTGGCGCAACTTTGGCCTCGGAAGAATGCGCCTGAAACGCGTCAACGAAAAGATGCCGTCACCCAAGCAGCAAAACCTACGGGGATCTTTCTGCAAGATGTTCCAGCGATTCTCGATAGCAACCGAACGGCCCAAATAAGGCCTGGCGAACTATTTGGAGAATTATCTTCACTAACCCGCTCTCCCCGCACGGCGACGATTTTTGCTGAGTCAAATGCCACGCTTCTTGAAATACGTTGGCAAGGGTTGCGCGACATGATGCGGTTTACACCGACGCTGAAAGAGCACATCGACCAACTCTACCGGCGAAATAGCTTGCGAGTTCATTTGCGCGAAACCGAATTGCTTACCAACTTACCACCTGATGCATTAACCCGGGTAGCTGACGCTATCGAGTTTCAAACCTACGGTTCATTCGACTGGCGTGATGCGACACCTCGAGCTGATATCACGAGCATATACGAAAGAGTTCAACAAGAACCGTTGATCGCCGAAGAAAAACAGACGGCTGATGCTTTGTACTTGATCCGCAGTGGCTTTGCTCGCATCACAACTGGCACAGGCGAAGGTCACCAAACGCTTGCCTATGTTGGCAAAGGCCAAACCTTTGGTGCCGAGGAGCTCGTTCAAAATGCCATCCTAGGCAAAGAGACCGAATGGAAACGCTCGCTTCGTGCGGTCGGTTATCTTGACGTCTTACGTTTGCCGCGAGATTCATTCCTTGCCGATGTGTTACCGTATTTAGCCCAATCACAGATAGAGCCTTGGCTTGCATCTTCGCCCAACACCACCACCGATACGGCACCGAATAGTATTGGTGGACCGACTGCGAGACGCCTCGACTTTTTGGTCGATCATCGTTTAATCAACGGCACCGAGTCGATGGTGATCGACCTCGAACGATGCACCCGTTGCGACGATTGTGTTCGAGCATGTGCCTCGACGCACGAAGGGAACCCACGCTTCGTACGCCAAGGAGTCGTCCACGATGGATTGCAATACACTCAAGCTTGCATGCATTGCGTTGACCCTGTTTGTATGATTGGTTGCCCAACCGGGGCAATACATCGTGAATCCTCTACAGGTGCGGTCCAAATCAACGACGACACGTGCATTGGTTGTTCGACATGTGCTAACAGTTGTCCTTATAGCAATATCCAGATGGTTGAGATACGTGACCCCGAGGGGGCGATACAAATCGACCATGAATCGGGTCAGCCCCTGCTGCGTGCCACCAAGTGTGATCTCTGCGTCGATCAATGGACAGGTCCCGCTTGTCAGCAGGCGTGCCCACACGATGCGCTCGTAAGAATCGATCTCTCGAGCCCGCTTCCTATTACCGAATGGTCTAACCGTTAACGGTTTGTAAATACATGCGTCATTTGTCACGCCGCCGTTGGACTAACTTACTTCTACTTTTTGTGGGAGTCAGTTTACTATGGACTTGGTTCCACTGGCTCGATGCATCGTTATCCCGAACAGCTCATTCGACCGGGTATTTGCTCTATGGATCGATCATTCTATTAGCAGCTTATAATCTTCGAAAAAAACTGCCTGGCCTGCCGCTTGGTTCGAGTGCTTTATGGCTGCGGATTCATATTGTTAGTGCCTTAGGAACGATGCCACTTTTTCTTTGGCATACCTCAGCTCGTTGGCCCGATGGATGGGTCGAAGCAACGCTTGCTTTGCTGTTTTGGGGAACTTTCCTCAGTGGCTTGGGTGGTCTTTATTTGAGTCGCACCTTGCCTGCCCAACTTTCGCGGACTGGCGAGCAGTTCATCTTCGAGAGAATCCCTCGTCTCAAGTATGCCGTTCGGACTGAAGCGCGATCGACGGTTTTGAAAGCCGTGAATGAAACGGGCGCAACGACACTTGCCAACTTTTACATCGAACGATTGCACGGTTTTTTTCAAAAACCTCGCTCTTTTCGCTATCTCATACGCCCCTCGGGCGCAACACGTAAGCGAATGTTTGAAGAACTCGAAGGGGTTCGTCGTTTCCTGACGGATGGCGAACGGCAAGCATCCGAAAAACTCTTCTCGTTGGTTCGTAAAAAAGATGACCTCGACTATCACGAAGCTAGGCAGCGGATTCTCAAGCTTTGGATCTTCGTACACTTGTCGCTAACTTGTGGATTGTTAGTCGTCGGAACACTTCATGGCTTGCTTGCTTTAGCGTATCAAGGAGGCCCCACATGAGAAAACGGATCAATCCGAATCGTGGCGGAGGACTTCAGCCTTACGATCGACCTAACCAAACTTGGCGTTGCGGCAACGAAGAGAATGGCTGCCCCTGCTCGGTCGGTCCTCTCGAGTCGGGCCAATGCCCCGAAACAACCGAATGTACCCCTGTTAAGGAAGGTGACCGATGGGTATGTAATCGCTCAGAAGTGCGTGGTGGCCCCTGCGACTTAACTACAACTGACGAAAACGCCTATCGCTCGGTAGGTCCCTTAATGGCATCAGGGCCAAGCCCCGATGGCCAATGCTGTATGGTGCTACGGTGCCAACCGAAACGAACACTTCGAGTTTTCCGAGGTCGTTGGGCGAGAGGTTCTGCTATCTTTGCGTTGGGAGCTATCTTGATGCTACTCGGATCGAGTTCTCGAAACGATCTGCTGGCCCCCGGACCATTAACAACTCATCACGCACAAGTCATTCAACGTGATCAATGGCAACAACGCTGTGCAACGTGTCATCCAGGTGCAAACGATTCTTCGCTAGCATGGCTTGGAAGTGCAATCGGTTTGACGAATTCACGTGTTACCGCCGGCGATATGCATCAAACGCAATCCTCTCTTTGCCTGAATTGTCACGAGACGCTTCTGTCCAATCAGCGATCTCCTTTGCTTGCTCACGGAATTTCTGCCGAACTCCTGATCCAAGCCGGATTATCTAATCACAGAACTCAATTTACGAACACAAGTCTAACTAACCCTATTCGTGAGGTGAGCCATTCGCTTGAAGGCTCCAACAGCGAATCCGATGATGCACTTGCCTGCGCTCTCTGTCATCAAGAGCATCATGGTGCTGAACACGATCTACTGGCATTAAGTAATGCCCGTTGTCAGTCTTGTCATCAAGAACAGTATGAAGGCTTTTCTACCGACCATCCCGATTTTAGTGACTGGCCCCTGACCGGCTCAACTCGAATTGCGTTTAGCCATTTCAATCACCAGGGAAAGCATTTTGTAAAAACAAATCAAGATTTTGATTGTCAGATCTGCCATCAAAAAGATGCGTTGGGTGATTTATCTGCACGACCCAATTACCAACTAGCTTGCGGCAGCTGTCACGATGGCGAGCTACGCAAAAGCTTTGCTCAAGGCGTTACGCTTGTGTCGCTTCCTTCGATCAACGAAACGTCACTCACCGAAGCGGGGCTACCAACCTTCGATTGGCCCGTCCAAGCGAGAAACGATTTCGATGGTCAATTGCCAGCAATAATGAAACTATTATTAGCTTCTGATCCAATTGCATCAGAGACTATGGCTAAGCTTGGCGAGGACTTTAGTTTCTTCGATATCAACCCAGATGATGCCGAACAAGTCGGGTTGGCTAGTAAAATAATGGCCTCGGTCAGAAGGTTACTTGATGAAATTCAAGAAGAGGGACATGATGCCATTGGCTATCGGCTTAAAAAAATCAGCGGGAAAGAAGAACTGGATGCTGACTTAGCCGAATACGTTCCCAAACTCCCAAACGAAAACCTTGATCAATTACAAGCCGCTTGGTTCAATGCGGCCGGTACCGTGACAACCGACACGTTTGATGAGATCGAAGATCGTGAATCAACCGGCGGTTGGAGGCTAGATTCAGAGAAGCTCTCTTTGATCTATCACCCAACAGGGCATGATGACTCGATGCTAAAAGCATGGCTTGATTTGATCGTTGCCTTACCTAATGAACATTCCCAACTTCGCGATGCGTGTCTTCGTGAATTCAGCCAACCGGGCGCTCCCGGTTCATGCTTGACATGTCATTCGATTCAAACGTCTGCTAAGAATCAACTGACCATTTCTTGGCGCGGTCGCAATCGGCTAACTGAGCCCAAGGGTTTCACGCACTTCTCCCATCGTCCTCACCTCACACAACCCGAGCTTGCCGACTGTACAGCATGCCATCAAACCAATAGCTCACAGCAAACCATGTCGCTTGTCGGCAACAGATCGGCCAATTCGGATAGTAAATCAGCGCAAGATTTTCTAGCGATACAAAAAACTGCTTGCACACAGTGCCATCAACCGAACGGAGCGGGTGAAAATTGCACCCAATGCCACAATTATCATGTCGATCCCCATTCGTTAGAAGCGAATACTTTGAGAAGCCAATTGCAATACTAAGCTCGTAAGAGGTTTAGAATTTCCAGCGATATTCGACGCGTGCGCCCGAGACATCTTCGGAATTATCAAGCAGTCCGATCATGGCATCGGCTCGCACAAGGGTCGATGTCGAAAGCTTTTTTTGCCATCGTGTGCCGATTCCGACTTGATCGCCAGTGGCAGAGCTTTGATTTGTATCACCATGCACACCTAGGGCAGCTAACTCGAAGAACAACTGCTGATCGAACGCATTGTTCAGAAGCTCAAGACCCAATGCAGCCCCATAAGTGTTGTGTCCCGTTGCATCGAGCGTTGGGTAACCAGTCAGCGCATCGGATTGAAAGAGTATCCCCGTGTTAAACAATACGCCGCCAAACGCCCCTGCCCTGGCAAGAGGCTGTGGTCGGTCAAAGCCGACAAAGAAGTTCAGATAGGGGATCACGTTATAAGGATTTGGTGTCAATAACGAATTCTCGATCAATAGCAAAACACCATCGGCTGTCTGCTGCGAACCAACGGGGTCTTGTCCCGCGTTGACAATCACGCGAATCGAATTCGAGAGTGTATTGGCATAGCGTCGCGTATAGCTTGCCCCAAGATTGTGGTAGCTTCGACCAGCTCCCTCTTGGTCATCGACAAAGGCATAGCCTATTTCTAGATAGCCCCCTCGTGATTCTATGAACGTGTGGGCTCCGACCAGCGCGGCCGAGTCTTCGTCAAAATCAAAAGCACCACTTGAGATGCGGTCAAACCCGGCAAAGAACGTGACATCGTAGTTCGACCAATCGAGCAATGGGCTGTTTTGCGCCGGTATCGTTGCGGCAACACCGACCATGGCATCGAGGGCCCATACGCCATTTTGGAACAACAACGGAACAAGTCCCGCCGTCACTGGTAAGTCAAAAGGGGCATAATTCCCCTCTAACCCGCCAAGCATCTGCCCTAAGTCCCCTTCAAAAAAGAAGGTGTCCGTATCAGCGTTGAAAAGATCAAACTCGCTAATGAATTCGCCATCTTCTATACGTGTGAAATTTGCCCCCTTCTGAAGCGGTCCGACAAAGGCATGAACCCGTTCGGTGGCGGTAATCCAATAGTCAAGTTCCAAATTCAATCGATTTGCAAATATCGTTTTGTCTTCACCAACAAGGTTATTTTGGGCAATCGCTGCACGGTAGTCGCCGTAAACGTAAAACTTCTGCTGCGTAAGGTTCGTAATCCCGAATTGCGTTCCCGATAGGGGAATCGGTCCCGAGCCGTAGAAATCGAGTCCCCACTCGATCCAAGGTCGCTGCGTGTCGATCTCGTATTTACCGTTGTAGATATTTTGCTCCGCACAGGCGGCATAGGACTGACGATCAAAGAAGGCATCGACACTAAAGTCACCCGAGTCATATTGGGTGAGGCATGTATTCAAGTCCGCATGGGGGGCATGAAATTCGACTTCCGGCAGTGGCGACGCTTCTTTCTTTTTTGATTTCTCCTTGTTCTCAGAATTGCAATCTTGGGGCTGACAGGGATTACCATGTGCCAAAGCAGGATGCGGCTCGGTGATTGGTGGCGGGGCAAAGCAGCCGAACCGACCGACAACTGGTTGGTAGCCTGATGATACGCCCTGTGTGTAAGCAACTCGCAATGGCTCACGAACCACTGCCGCTGGCGCAGCAAACAACGCTCGATCATTCTGGCCTACTTCGGCAGCAGCCATTGACGTAGCAAACGACAAAGAATAAGTCAGAAAAAGCAGGAAGATGTCTCGCACGATCGACTGACATCGACAATGGAATTTCGGATTCTGATGAGATTGGTTCATCGGACTTCGAACTCCACGCTATAGGAGTGAATATCCAATGTCCCCTCGGTCATCGAACGCATCATCTCTTGCGTCGATTCGCAGAAACGCATGAAGAACATCGGCTCGGTTCGATTCCGCAAACGAAAACTCAACCGGTAGCGGCCTGGTTGGCAAACCAACTCAGCAGGCACTTTGTACTTCACTCGCTTCTGACCTAGCGGAGCAATCGAGCGACTTTCCATACGAATAAAGGGTGGGTGATTTAACACACTAATTGGCAAGGCCCCTGGGCGTAGTTGTGCCACCTGATCAAACGATAAATTCACCGGCAAATAGAACTCACGATCGGTGCCAGTCGCCCCGGTTATTAAGAACATTGTTTGCAGATTGAACAACTGTGAGTCAAACGGAATGCGTCCCTTACGAACGTCCTCGGAGTGAATATCGCACAAATCGCCTTTTGAGTCGGTATAGCCAGTTTCCCATAACCGACGTCCATCGGGTCCGATCAGTACGACATTCGCCCACAGCTGTGGTTGAGCCCCTAGCGAAGCAGTTGGCAAGTTATGTCCTTCGTTCAAATTTGCCACGAGATAATCGAACTTCAGATCCTGACCAACCCGGGGCGGCTCGCGAAAGAAAGGTCCGTTGACCTTCGAGCCATTCTCCATCACCAGCTCGCGATAACGTCGTTTTCGGT
>CAYGQU010000009.1:0-900 GCA_964352045.1 uncultured Planctomycetaceae bacterium | reverse complement strand
TCGTTTGATTATCTTCAATGATTTCACGAGCATCGCAGCGGTCGTCTGCATCTGCCCAAATCGGGGGGAACCATCGTGCTGTGTCGATTCCCTGGTCTTCTGCTTCTTCCATTTGCTCTTCAAAGGCTTCTGTCCCCCAGCCTCCACGCCAATCGAAAGCCAACCATTGGTCGATCGTCCAGCGGTCAGCCTTCTTATGCTGTGGGAATAATCCCGGGTGGGCGATCGAGTAGCCAGGGCCATAAAAGGTATGGTTCGATTGCTTGCGATGATCGTTCACCGTCTTGCCACCTACCTCGGCAATCGGACCATAGTCATAGCCCCCCGCGACACCCGGAACGCGCCCCATGTGACACTCTTGGCAAGTCACCCCTTTCTTACAAGCGGGCGACGCTCGGTACTGTTCCCATACAACTTCGAGCTTTACTCCCGGATGCACCGCCACCTGGTGGCAACTTGTGCAAGCTTCGGCATGCGAAAGCTGATCGAAGAACCGACCCTCATTATGTATCACCTGGCCAGGTTTTTTGTCGGACGCTGAGGTTTTGATTTTGTACTCATCCCGATTCGCAATCGCTTTGAGTACCCCTTCGCCTCCGATACCGCCATAGACAGGGTCCTCGATGCTGCCGGGAACGATACGCCGGTCACCATTTGTTTTGCCGTAACGTTCGTTGACCCGATGGCAGGCAATGCAAGTCACCCCTTCGCGCTGTGCCCCGGCAAGATCACCCATGGCAACGCTTCGGGGCAAACCCATCGAGGCGGTTACGGGCGAATGGCAGCGTGTGCAGAAGTGGCCAACCGTTCCTTGGCTTAGATCCGTAATCTTCTGCTCGAACTTATGAAACATCGGCGAAATATAAGCGTAGGCATGGCTCGAAACGCCCGGCAGAATTC
>CAYGQU010000008.1:0-19019 GCA_964352045.1 uncultured Planctomycetaceae bacterium | reverse complement strand
GGCGACATGCATTAGCAGGATAGGGCCTGATACTACCGCAGGTTTGGCTTCGGGGAATTTTCTTCGGCCAAGTTAGCCCTCCCTTCTGCCCTGTTACCCGGGGGTCGATCGTAGTTACATTAGTAAGTGAAAGATATCGACCATCCCCAGCCCCTTGATTCGTTTCCTACTAGCTAGCCCATGCCTCCCCAGCCCGAACGGATCGCCGAAGACCTACGCGGTCAGATTACCGGGGAGGTGCATTGCGATGAACTAACAAGACAACTCTATGCGACCGATGCAAGTCAGTACGAACTCATGCCGTTGGTCGTGGTCCGTCCGCGGGTGACTGCCGATGTCGCGGCGACGGCGCGCTATGCCGCCAAGGAAGGCATCCCGATTCATGCCCGTGGTGGCGGTTCGGGAACGGCAGGCGGTTGTTTGGGTGAAGGGATCGTGATCGACTTTTCACGCTACATGCGACGCATCTTAAGCACACAAAAGAACGTTGTAACCGTTCAAGCAGGGCTAATCCATGCTGAACTCAATCGGAAGCTGTTCGCTTCGGGGCAGCAATTTGCTCCCGATCCTTCGACCACCGAAGTCACCACGCTAGGTGGCATGGCAGCCGTCGATGCGAGTGGTAGTCATCGCCCAGCCTACGGTTCAATGCGCGACCATGTTATTGGTTTGAAAGTCGTTATGGCCGATGGCGTGACGATCCGGCTTGGCCAAGGTCCTGGCAAGGCAAACCTTCGCAACCATGCTAACAATCGCAATCAAGCAAACGACGAGAACTCGGCGGATCGTAGGGAAGATGCGAACCGGTCGATGGCACTATCGCGTTCGGTCGGAGAATTGGTTCTTTCTCGGCAATCGCTTATACGGGAGCAAATGCCCCATGGTTGTGCGAACGTCAGTGGCTACGCCCTCGATCATGTAATGGTAGCTGACTCGGTAATTCAAGCGAATCGCGAAACAAAGCGGCATGCCGAGGCTGACTTAATTCAATTGATCATAGGTAGCGAAGGAACGCTTGGCTTAATTACCGAACTAACGCTCAAGACCACACCTCTAGCAGCAGCATCGAGCACGTTGCTGTTGACGTTTACGTCACTTGACCGAGCGGCAAATGCTGTGCAGGCGATCCTTCCGCTCGATGTGGCGGCTTGTGATTTACTCGATCGTCGGCATATTGGTTTGGCGCGAGAGTTAGACCCTCGGTACGAACTACTACTTAGCGGTGCCGCGGAAGCGCTTCTTTGTATCGAAGTAATTGCTGGCGATGAAAACGAACTTCACAGCAAATTACACAGACTGCTTGATGTTGTTAGCAAACCGGGGCTAGCTGCCGAGATATTGGTAGCCGAGACGCCCGAAGATCGGGTTCTTTATCGCGATCTAAGAGAACGATTCGTAGCAACCTTGCATGGCCTTAAAGGAATTCGCCGGGCGGTAACAGGTGTCGAAGCCATTGCCCTACCGCCGCCAGCTTTGCCCCAGTTCTTTAGCCGCATGCAAGACATTCTCAAACGCCGACAGGTAACTGCGTCGGTCTTTGGTCATGCCGCTCATGGACAGCTACACATTAGACCACTGCTTGATGTTACCAGCCCCAGCGACATGCGTAAGCTCGAAGCACTTGCAAGTGACCTTTACGATACGGTTTGGCTGTTGGGGGGAACCATGAGCGGTTCTTACGGCGATGGCTTGAGCCGCACGCCTTTTGCTTCGCGACAACATGGACCGCTAGTGAATGTCTTTCGTGAAGTAAAACGGATGTTCGATCCCGACGGCATACTCAATCCTGGGAAAGTCGTTCCCGCGCCAGGCGGACGCATGACAAGGCATGCAAGACCCCAACGGCTGGGTGTTTATGGCGATTTGAATGAAGATTCAATACGTGATCCTGTTCGCATCCTCCCCAAAGAAGTCGATGCATCAACCGGCGAGCCAACGACCGTTGAATCCGACAAGCCACTTGTCGACTTACAACTGAGTTGGACGCCTGAAGAGATTCTACAAACCGCTCGTTCTTGCAATGGTTGCGGAGCTTGCCGATCGGTCGAGCCAGGGGGCCGAATGTGTCCGGTATTTCGTTTTTCACCTCGCGAAGAAGCATCGCCGCGCGCAAAAGCCAATCTTCTGCGAGGCGTGTTAACAGGGCGACTCGACCCAGCGATCTTGCTGAAAGATGAAACCAAGCAAGTGGCTGACCTCTGTGTCAATTGCCACATGTGTCGCCTCGACTGTCCGGCAGAAGTTGACATTCCAAAACTAATGCTTGAAGCCAAATCAGCTTATGTGAAAACCAACGGGCTAACGATTAGTGGCTCGCTTTCAATGCGGCTCGACTTGGTGGCATGGTGGTTGTCAAAGATGCCCCGTTTAGCGAATCGAATGTTTACTACGGCTTGGGTTCGTTGGGCACTAGAACGAACCATTGGCTTAGCAGCAGGACGTAAGCTCCCTCCGTTTTCGGATAAGCCCTACCTTAAATTGGCTGCTGGCCGGCGTTTGCATTTGCCTGCTGGTAAGACAAAGCAAGCTAAACAGTCGCAAAAGCTACTTAGTAACAATCAACCAGAGCCTTCGAGCCAAATACCAGCAAAGATCGCAAGTCAAGCAAAGCCAATCGAACCAACCGCGGAACGTGTTCTTTATTTTGTCGATACCTATGCCAACTACTTTGATACCGACCTAGCAATTGCATTTGAACGGGTTGTGCGTCGGCATGGCATTGAGTTTTACGCCCCGACCAACCAGCATCACAGTGGAATGTCGATGATTAGCCAAGGGGCTATTGATATAGCTCGCCGTTTTGCCGAACGGAATGTTTCGATGCTGGCTGAAGCGGTTCGCCAAGGTTATCAGATCGTAGCGACCGAACCCTCTGCTGTGCTTGCATTAACGCATGAGTACGTGCATTTAATGGGCGACGATGAAGATGCCCAGCTCGTGGCTGAGCATACGCAGGAAGCTTGCCACTACCTTTGGCGTCGGCACCTGGAATCGAAGCTGCATCTTGATATGCAGCCGTTACCATTAAGGGTCGCCTACCACGTGCCTTGTCACGTTCGGGCGCTTGGGATCGGCACCCCCTCGGAAAATCTGTTGCGGTTGATTCCCGAACTCCAGACGAGGCGACTCGATAAAGGATGTAGTGGTATGGCAGGCACCTTTGGGCTGAGCCGAAAAAACTATCGAAGCAGCTTGCGAGCCGGTTTGCCAATGCTTTCGGCATTGCGGACGGGCGAATATCAGATTGGCTCGACCGAATGTGGTGCCTGCCGAACCCAAATGGAGCAAAGCTCTCCAATCGGAACCCTGCACCCAATAAAATTGCTCGCGGCCAGTTATGGAGTGATACCCGAACTGTATGATGACCTGATGTCGCTACCCTAATTAACGCCGACCACCCTCTAGATTCCTGACGAAAAGAACAACAATTTTGATGGCAAAGCAAGCAAAACCCAACTCACCTGACCAGGTTCCGGAAGCCAACTCAAAATGGTATGCCGAAGGACTGAGATTCAAATGCACCGGTTGCGGTGATTGCTGCAGCGGTGCGCCCGGATATGTATGGTTGAACAAGGCAGAGATAGCTGAGATGGCAACCATCAAACAGATGGAGGTGGCCGATTTTGAAAGGCATTATGTTCGAGAGGTTGGTATCCGAAAGAGCCTCGTTGAATATAAAAACGGCGACTGCGTTTTTCTGGACCCGAATTCTCGCAAGTGCCAAGTCTACGAGGCTCGCCCGCGTCAGTGCCGAACATGGCCTTTCTGGGATTCAACGCTCAAAAACAAAGCTGCCTGGGAAGAGACCTGCGAGGTTTGCCCCGGCAGTGGTAAGGGAAAGCTTTATTCAATCGATCAAATTGAAGAGCAGCGTAAGGTGGTTCGAGTTTGATTCGTCACCCATTGGATGACGGGCTAAAAGGCCTCACAATCCGATCCCTGCTAGCACCGCCCTAAAAAATTTGGCCATGCTGGTAGGTTAGTTAAAGGGTAACGATTAAGACGCCGATAAGGGTTGTATTGATTGCTCTAGGTAGCTGGCGATGCCGGTTCAAAGAGCACGATTTATATCGTAAATCCTTTGCTATTAAGAGTTTGGGGATTTAATCACGAGAATGAGGGACCGTTAACCCCCTTGATTTCGCCAAAGTCCTTACTGTTAAGGAGTTTAGCGAAATCAAGGAACTACGGTTTTGGAAGCGATCTTCGGCCGGTTTGGACCCGTTTCGCTACCTAAATTGTTGACACTACTCCTTATCAGACATACACTTGGGACGATAAGCTAACCCATTGGAAAGGGACGAAGCAGCTAATTTTTGGTTGCTTGCTGACGGTACGGGAGGTTGAGCCCCCGCGTCACACCACCTTTCAGCCCGGGGAGTCCGTCGTGACCAAAAAAGAGATCGTCAGAACCATCTCCGAAGAGATTGGCCTGACCCAACTCAAAACTAAGGAAATCGTCCAAAAGACCTTCGACGCAATCGTCGAAACTTTGGTCGAGGACCCGGAACACCGGATTGAACTGCGTAACTTTGGCGTCTTTGAGGTAAAGAAACGGGCGGCTCGTAAGGCTCGTAACCCTCGAACAGGCGAAAAAGTGCTGGTTCCTGAGAAGTTCGTCGTAACTTTTAAGCCGGGCAAAGAGATGGAAGAACGGGTTCGAGAGCTCGAACGGCGGGCAGCTTTGGAAGCAGAGCAAGCAGCCGCTGCGGAAGCGAACGGACAGCAGGTCGATTCGGCAGATTGCACTGATTCGGCTAAGGTTGAATCAGCTAAGGTTGAATCAGCGGAACAAAACAACCCAACTGATGGCGGAACAACAGGTTACGGTGGATATGGAGCAGCTAGTTCCTGATACCTGTAGCCGCAAATCGAACTCGACAGCATAGGAAAAACCTAGTAGTTTCCGCGGCTGGTTCCAAGTTATAGAGATTTAAGACGAGGCTCATACCAAGCTGTATTGCACGGATGCGATAAAGCAAGGCGAGTCTTAAAAGAGTTATCGAGGGCGGCTTTAGCTAGCCTCTCACAATTTACTACCAAGCTAACTAACTGTTATTACCGACAACGGCTTCGAGCATAGCTTGAAGCAGGTTGTGCTCAAGGAGGAGTTCGGTCCGATGCGCAAGTGGCTCTTATCACTCATTGTCGCATGCAGTCTCGCATCAAGTACAGGCTGCTTGATCCCGATGTACTCTGGCGACCCAGCTCGCCGTGCACAGCAACTTATCTACACATCCGAAGACCTTCGGGCTTTTCTGGACGAATGGGAACGAATTTGGTTCCTCGATTCGCCTAGCCACATGAAGCCGTACCGTACGAGCGGTTTGGTCCTCTAATACGTCTGGCTGTACTTGTCGAAGTTCCGTAAGGAAAACGATTCGTATCGCAATCCTATAAAAGGCCTTGGCCATGCTCGTCGAGTGTGGTCGAGGCCTTTTTTGTCTCTTCCAGCTAGGCTTATCTTGGCTTAAACATCTAGTGGATACATCGGAAATAAGAGGCCTCTTGTGGCTAAAGCCACACCGATAGGCCCGGCTATGAATTCTGTGCCAATCGATGCTACCCTAGAACCGTTGGTGTTTCGCTTAGGGTGCATTGCTGGCAATCAGTTTGGCGGGTAGGCTCACAGCATAATTGCTCTGTTTTACCGACCAATATGAAACCGATGCCCTCTGCCACGACCTTGCAAAACGAAGAAAACCCTCGCACTGCGATTGATTTGTCGGTCACGCTTGGTCGACTTCGCTTACCGAACCCGGTATTGGTTGCTTCGGGCACGTTTGGCTATGCCCGTGAAATGGCAGGGCTGGTCGATCTAAAACGTCTTGGTGGGATCTTGCCAAAGACGATTAGTGCCGAACCACGCGAGGGGAATGCTCCTTGGCGAACGGTCGAGACCTCAGCCGGCATGCTCAATGCGATTGGCCTTGATAATGATGGGGCAGATGCTTTTGTGGCTCATCACATGCCTTATTTAGTTACTTGTGGTACGCCGATCATTGTGAGCGTCGCGGGGCGTTCGACGGAAGAATTTGTTTCGTTGGCCCGTCGATTCAGCGAATTGGATGAAAACCTACGTCCTGCTGCGGTCGAACTCAATTTGTCATGCCCCAACGTTTCGGGTGGTGTCGACTTTGGTAGTGATCCGAAGCTTTGCGAAACGGTCGTAAGCGAAGCAATCGCGGCGAGTGAACTACCAATCTTGGCAAAACTGACGCCCAATGTAACGAGTATCGCCACGATGGCCAAAGCGACCGAAGCAGGTGGCGCAGACGGCATCACGCTTATTAACACGGTGCTCGGCATGGCGATTGATTGGCGGAAACAAAAGCCGATGCTGGCGAACGTGGTGGGGGGGCTCAGTGGTCCTGCAATCAAACCAATTGCGCTGCGCTGCGTCTGGCAAGCGGCTCAGGCGGTGAAGACCCCAATCGTTGGCGTCGGCGGTATTGCGTCGCTCGATGATGCAATGGAGTTTTTCGTTGCGGGGGCTTCGGCGGTGCAGCTTGGGACGGTGAATTTTTACCGGCCGATGGCGGCAATCGAATTGCTTGATGCGTTGCCAGATGCAATAGCCGAGCTAGGGGTGACGAGCTTGGTAGAAGTCGTCGGCACTTTAAAAACGGATAAGCAAAAAAATCCTCCTCTCCTTGAAAGGGGAGGGGAATAAAAGTACGAACCCCTTCTTGCGAAAAACGGGAGGGAGATAAAAACCTGTTTCCTTTAAAACACAGATCAGCATGCGTGCACTTTCTGGTATTCAACCAACCGGACCGTTTCACTGGGGTAACTACTTCGGTGCAATCCAACAATACATACAACTGCAAGATGAAGCGGACGATGGCTCGTTCTATTTCATTGCCAATTTGCATGCGCTAACGACGGTTCGCGACAAGGAACGCTTGCAAGAGTTCACGCTCAACGGTGCGATTGATTTGCTCGCATTGGGCCTTGATCCCAATAAGGCGACGCTGTTTGTTCAGTCGGATGTGCCCGAGGTGAGCGAACTTTGTTGGTTGCTACTGACGGGCACGCCAATGGGACTCCTCGAAAGATGTGTTTCTTACAAAGACAAACTTGCCAAAGGAATTAAGGCAGACGCCGGGTTGTTTACCTACCCCGTACTTCAAGCTGCCGATATTTTGGCTTACGACGCCACGGTGGTTCCGGTGGGCGAAGATCAGCTACAGCACATTGAAGTTTGCCGCGACATTGCTCAAAGCTTTAACCATCATTACGGCGAGACCTTTGTTTTGCCAAAGGGAAAGGTGCTCGACCAGTCGGCTCGTGTGCCGGGGACCGATGGTGAGAAAATGAGCAAGAGCTATGACAACACGCTCGCCGTGTTCGATAAAATCAAGCCGCAGCGCAAGCAAATTATGCGAATTCAGACCGATAGTCGTCCGATGGAAGAGCCTAAGGATCCTGAAGGGGACGTCCTGTTCGATTTGCTGAAGCTCGTCGCTGACGAGCAAGAGCTTGTCGACATGGCAACAACGTACAAAGCAGGCAACTTCGGCTACGGCGATGTGAAGAAACTACTGGCGGATGCTTCGGAACGTTACTGGGGACCAGCCCGTGAGCGTCGTGCTGAGTGGGCTGCCAAGCCGGACGAAGTGCGTGAAATTCTCGCCGCCGGGGCCGCTAAGGCTCGTGAGCAGGCAGGAAGCGTTTTGCGAAGAGCGCAAGACGCATGTGGTTTGAAGTCGTGGTAATCATCCAAATACAAACTAGCTACAAACAGCTGAACAACTGAGATAACAATGCAATTCCGAACCCGCGCGATTCACGACGGCCAAGAGAAAGATCACGCCACCGGTGCTGTTGTGCCGCCGATTCATTTAGCGAGCACGTTCATTCAGCCGGGGGCAGGTGATTGGCTACCATACCACTACGGCCGCAGTGGTAATCCAACTCGTAGTGGCTTTGAAACGACGGTTGCTTCGCTCGAAGGGTGTGGCCCTGATGGTGGGGCACTTGCGTTTGCCACTGGCATGGCGGCAACGCATTGCGTGATTGCTTCGCTTAGCTCAGGCGACCATGTGCTTGCGGGAAGTGACATTTATGGTGGCACCTATCGACTCCTGCATAAGATTGCTAATCGGGCTGGTATCGAAGTAACACTTGCCGATTCGACCAACTTGAAAGCTTTCGAGAAAGGCTTCCAACCGAATACGAAATTGGTTTGGGTCGAGTCGCCCGGTAACCCCCGGATGACAATTACCGACTACGCTGCCGTGGCTGAGTTAACGCATAGTAAGGGTGCGATTATGGGTTGCGACAACACGTTTGCTACGCCCGTTTTAACTCGGCCACTTGAACTCGGCGTCGATATCGTAATGCACTCGGCCACGAAGTATTACGGCGGGCATAGCGACCTAATGGGGGGATTGCTTGCCGTGCGTGATAAAAAAATCTACGAAGACTTGGCGTTTGTGCAGAACGCGACGGGGGCCATTATGGGCCCACTCGAGAGTTTTCTCTGCTCACGCGGCACTAAGACATTAGCCTTGCGAGTCCTTGAGCAATCGAAAACTGCTATGCGACTCGCCGAATGGCTTGACAGTCGCCCCGAAGTAGAACGCGTCAATTACGCAGGCTTGCCGAATCATGCAGGACACGAGATCGCTAAAAAGCAAATGGAGGGTGGCTATGGCGGGATGATTTCTTTCGAGCTGGTTGCCGGCTACGAGCCTGCGAAAAAGATGGTTGAAAAGACCAAGCTCTTCCAATTGGCAGTTAGCCTCGGGGCGGTTGAGTCCTTGATCGAACAGCCTGCGAGCATGTCACACGCTGCTTATGATGCGGCTGACAGGGCCAAGCATGGCATCACCGACGGCATGATCCGACTATCAGTTGGGCTTGAGGCTTGTGAAGACCTGCTGGCTGATCTTGAGCAGGCGATAGTCTTGGCTCATAAATAGCCGTGGAATTGGGAATTAAAAGGGATAGACTAAATGCGGATTACCGCAGATTAAAAAGTCCGGTTTCTTAGGTTCTTTTTTATTGACTACGCAGCATTGTCCGTTTATATTCTGAAGAGTTGCCGACTTGGTAGACGTTCGGCAAGACTTAAGTATCATACCGATAAAACGAGTAGAACTAATCAAGAAAGCGATAATTGATCCACTCCAGCCAGCCGCAAGGTATGGTCATGAGTTGGTCAGTGATCGCTTTCTTTTTTTGTAGATACATATATTCCATTTTTGATTTTTACCTGAGTTAGACCCAATCCAAAGAGCGGTAATCAGAAAACCTTCACAGCCATTGGTGAATGCCAATGCTGGAAGCAAGGTTTTATTGATTACCGCTCTTTTTTTGTGCCGACTCTCAAAACAAAGACTCATTGAATGTCCCTTTCGTTCCCTTGTTCCGCATCTTTAGAGGTTTCTATGTTCAAGACACTCACGTTGAAGACGGCTTTTGCCCTGGGTGCAGTGCTCATCACATTGGGAGGGACTTCCCACGCCGCCATGGTCTATAACAATGTTATGGGCAATAGCGTCTGGCTTACTAACATCAACGAGTCCTCACCAACCGGTGACGTATCCCCACTGTTCGGACAACCTGTCCTGACGAGTGGTGACAATTTTGACTTTTCTCCTACCGGTGCTTTTTCTGCCGAGTCAACCGATGGTGGTGGGACCGATGTTACAGACGGAAAGCTCTCCTTCATGGTGGTTGCTAAGCAAGGCTTTGGAATTAACACTTTTCGAGTCCTAGAATCGGGTATCGCCACCCTTCTTGATGCTTTCGATCTTGGTGATGCCTTAGCGAGTGTTTCCGGTATTGTAGATATCGATATTGATGAGATTGATGGCGTTCCTGTCTCGATCGAACTCGATGATATGTTAATGGAATTCACACCGAATGATGGTGTGTATCAGCATTCAGTAATCGCTACCGGTCCAACTAAAAATGTCGCTTGGCGAGGTGGAGTAACCGTTGATATTGCAGCTGAAGTAGCTAACTTAAACCCAACGATTGGCGTTACGAAACTAACGGTGACCCTCGACAACATTCTCCTGGCGACTACCACAGGACAAGCTACGTCAGCAGGAATAGACAAGAAGGACTTCGACATCATCATTACGACGGGTGGTGGTCCTGGCGGTGAAGTGCCTGAACCCTCGTCGGCTCTCTTGCTTATGCTTTCGAGCCTAGCCATGACGATTCGAGCACAACGCCTTAGCTGAGCTAGGCAGATATCATAGTTTAATAAACGTAGGCAGATGCGAAAGCAACTGCCTACGTTTATTTGTGCCGAGACCTAAAAGTATTCTCAAACTTTGCTCAAAATAGTATGCTCAGCAAGGGACACAACCTTGCGGCCCCTAGCAAGTCGAGACAACACATCGTTAAGCAGACTGAGCTTAACCGACCGATTAAGCTGCATCCCGGGGAGTACCGCAAGCGAAGGAGCCTCCTCGCCACCCATGAAATCAAGCGGATGGAGCAGCATCGAGGGCCCGACGCCTCTTAAGCGACATAGTCTCGACGCAACGTTCCAATAGGTTCGCGCTGCCCATGGAGATTTCTCCGCCAAGAATGCCAAGTAAGTAAAGTGAATCGGCGTTCGCGTCAAAGGCATCGTCGTTACTGGCATTTCAATTATCGTTCCTTCGGCAGTCGATATCGGGTGGGGCTGCAAGCTACACATCACGTCTGCTAAGGTGCTAAACCGTTGCGAAGTGGGGATCGCCTGCTCGTTAGAAATCTCGGCGGCTTTGTTAACATGAACTTTGGATTGAGTATCACTTGGCTGATTCCCAATCCCCTTCACATGACAGTAAAACCTTGTAAGCGGACCAACCGAAGTTGGAAAGACCGAAGCATCATAGGCATAGCCGCGTCGAGCTAAAATCGAAAGCAGTTCGGGTGACCAGCTAAATCCGGGGGCGCGAAATCCGATTGGCTTGTTGCCGGTGACTTGCTCGATTACCTCTTCCGCTTCCGCTACTTCACGCTCTTGTTCTTCTTCCGACAGCAGATGCATCCAAGGAAAGTGAGACTGGCTATGATTGGCAATCTCATGACCAGCCTCCGAAATTAGCCGCAAGGCATCGCGGTCTCGATCGTTCTGAAAATCCTTACCAATGACAAAAAACGTGCACGGTAAGTTGCGATTGCCCAAGAAGTCGAGAATCCGAGGGACCATTTCAGGAAGATAGCTAGCTCGATAGGCAGCACCATTCTCAGTCGTTTCAGCTAGACCTAGCGAACGGAGATAAGCCCAATGGTTATCAAGATCGAGCGACAAGCTCGCGGTCGGCAGATTCACACTTCCGCTCCTTATCCATGCTCGATAGCTGCAATCGTCCAATCTTTAATGCCGAGGCAAGTGGTCCTTCTATTGCTTCGTCAGCAACCTGTATAGTTTCGTTAACGTTCAGATTGCCTTTAAGAATCTGTGCTGAGTTAACTGCAAAAACCCCAGGAACGCCCGTATCAATTGCCGGTAGTCGTTCCGAGTAATTCAACGTAGGCAAAGCCATCACATTGCGTACTCTCGATAATCGGAAAGCTGCAACGTGATCACGCGAGAAATGAGGGTGCATCTTTTCAAGTGCCGAGAGCCATTCTTCGCGAAGTTCTTCATCGGTCCGATTGAAGAGAGGATCGCCCGCCGGCACGTACTTGGGGAGATAAACCAAATGCCTGCCACCTAGCTCGGCAGTATCGACAATAGTGGACATTTCAATCACAGCGGTGAGGGGGACCCAACCGTCAGTGATGTTGGTAACGTAGTATTCTGTAATTGGCTTATCAATGAGCAGCGAAGCGCAAACGATGCCAAGGTAGTCAATTCCTTCATGCCGCTCACGTTGATCGGCTGATAATTGTGGCACTGTCTTAGCGATGATTGAGCTTGGTGTTGTGTAGGCAACATTATCAAAAGTAAGCGTTTCGCCTTGTTCGTCGGCTAGTTTAATTTCAACCTGCCCGTTCGGCAGAGAAGTTGTCTTCCCGACAGGAGATGCCAATCGGATCTCCACTCCGTTTTCGACAAGCGCCTCGGCCATACGATCAAGCAAGCGCGCGTATCCACCACGCACATAGCCAAACATTTCTTTTTTTAGCCCAGTTCTTCGAGCAGCATACATTCGGTTGATATGCGCCCAAATGAAAGCAGCGCTTGTTGTTTTGTAAGCATCGCCAAGTTTGGCTTTGAGCAACGGGAGCCAGACCTTTTCGTAGGCTCCTTTGCCCGACCATTTACGAAGCCACTCGGCAACGGGCACTTTTTCTAAACGTTTCCAGTTCTTAATTTTTGAGGCAGCTAAGATAGTTGTGCCGAGACGGATCTTTTCCAAGAACTTAAGAGGGGGGAAAGTAAGAAACTCGATTGCTGAAGACATCGAATACATTTTGCCGCCTGAATAGAAACCTGTTTTGGTTTCCACCCAGCGTAGCTCGTCGCCAAGTCCGATCTCTTCGATTAACTTGCGCAATCGCGTATCGGATAGAAGGGTCACGTGATAGTGACGGTCCCAAGTGATTGAGCCTTTTTCCGCATCTTCAAGTTGCCAGACGCTTGCCAATCCACCCAGTTCGGGGGCGGCTTCGAGGAGGGTTACTTTAACACCTTTTTTAGATAACTCGTAAGCAAGTGTCATTCCCAGCATGCCGCCACCGACAACTGCCCAATGGGACGCATCGGTAGGTAGCAAGGCAGGATGGTTTGAAGTGGCGGTGTGGCTCATGAGCTGTACATCGAAAGAGTGGAAAGTAAAAATCGCAGGAGAATCGAACCAATTACGTTATTACGTTCGAATTAACCACTTAATCTTAACCACTTAGGCGTCGGCGAAAAACGAGCGATAAAGTTTGCATAATGGTTTTTAGGACTCGCATTTTGCTAGCTCCCCCTTTTCGGTCGTAGCGTAGGATCATCGGGACTTCTCCCATGACAACCTCTGCGCCATCAACACGCAGTCGGCGTAGCTTTAGTAAAACATCGACCATGCAAGAGAAACCTTTTTCGCTTACGAAATCTTCGCCATAATGGCGTTGGGCTGCTGCGATAACATCGGCACGGTAGACACGGAATCCACAGGTGTAATCCCGCACGCTACGGATTGGTAGCATAAGCTGAAACACAAACCTTGCTGCTATGCTGAGCAACACCCGATCAAACGGAACGCCAATGACACGAGCACCTGGCTGGAAACGTGACCCGATAACAACATCATGGCCTTCTTGAATTGACTGTAGCATCCGCGGGATAAGCCCCGCTGGATGCGTGTTATCGGAATCCATCGTGAGAATCAAATCTCCAGGGAACGAGCTATCGACCGCTGTAGCTAAGCCCGTGCGAAGCGCTCCAGCAAGGCCTTGATTGACTTCATGAGAAACCAACCGCACCGGAAGCTCAAAACTGAGCCGACTTGCAATGGCCGCGGTATCATCCGAACTTCCATCATCGACGACGATGATTTCATAAGGATGCTTAAGTTGCCGTAATACAGAATCAAGCGAAACAAGAAGTGGCTCAAGCGATTTTTCTTCGTTGTACGCAGGTAGAGCAACTCGCACGGTTGCTAAACAGGACTCTTTACTTGCTATCGCTTGCAAAGAAGGAGTTTCTGTAGGCTTAATAGGTGATTCGATGGTGGATTCTGTTGCAGTCATAATTTGATAAAAGATAAGATTTTTAAGGCAGGGATCTCGAAGTTGGCACGAAGATTATTAATTGGATAATTTCTTGCCTTTAACCAATAATTCTCTACCCTCGCGAAAATTAATAGGGCTTTCCTCAAGTTGATTACCTCGGACAAGTAACTTCCACCCTTCGGTAAGATAAGCCCTCGAACGCCAGAGTAGTGATTGAATCCCCAGCCTCTTTTCTTGATGCCGAGTGACAAGGGCTGCCATATAGCGGGGCAGATAATTCAAACCAGCTTGTCCAGTACGAGCAAGTAGCATGAAGGCTAATCCTAATCGGCCCCAATCATTTAGCTCGCGCAATGCCAAGTGGTGTCCAATTCGGGTTGCTGTCCAGCGCATGTATTCATTCTCCATCCGAGCCTCTGGAATAATATGGTAGACAATGGCTTTAGGAGTAAACCAAGCTTGGTAGCCAGCGGTGCGTATCCGCCGGTACAGCTCGGCATCTTCTCCCCCGTTTTTAATCCTTGTATCGAAAATCCCCACTTCGTCCAAAATTGAACGGCGTACCAATAGATTGTTGGTCCCCGGAATTCTTTTTCTGCCATAAGGCTGTTCCGTCGTCATACCTACTTTTTCGCCAAGCAGTTGTCGAAGCTGAGGCGATAAAACACGCGTATTGGATTCAGGTAAAAGTAATTGAACTGCTCCGCCGGCAATTTTTAGATTTCGTCGATCTGCTAAGTTAATCAGTTCGGCTAACCAGCGTGGGTGCGCTTTCTGATCATCATCATGAAATGCAATCCATTTTCCTACCGAGGCATGGATACCACAATTGCGGGCATAGGTAACGCCCGCCTGTTCCTCGAAGAAGCCGCGGACTTGTGTTGCTGTTCCACGCTGATCGTCGGAAGTGTAGTTAGAGATAATTTCCTGCGTGTTATCCGTCGAAGCGTTATCAATGACAACCACTTCGTAGGTGAAATGATCTCCCGAATCGAGTTGCGTATCGAGCGCAGTCAGGCTAGCCAAGGTTTGAGCAAGCATTTCAGCACGATTGTAGCTACCAATGATGATGGAAACATCCACTTCCTGGAGGTCGCTTCTCTTATTCAAATTGTTAGAGGGATTGTTCATATAGCTTGGATGGTAGGTAAAGGTTTATGCAAGAAAATATTGTGCTAAGCAATAATTGGTTGGTTAATTTGGTCCGGTGTTTTTTTTATTACCATCTCTTTTGGAAAATAGAGAAACAGCATGATGATGCCTACGAGAATCAGGGTCGATGGATATTTGAACTTTACCGCATGGGATTCGAGCATGCTGTTTGCCATAGCAAAATAGAGCATGCCGTAAATAAAAGCGTAGGCTGGTTCACGAGACTGCTCGTAAGCTTTCTGTGCCAAATTGATCGTCGATACCGAGATGGCAAGGACAAGAAAAAGGCCAATAAATCCGAGCTGCAAGACAACTTCAAAGTAGGCGTTATGTGCCGACTGCATGGTCCACTGCTGGCTTTTGGATATAGCAGAAATGTGCTCGGGTGACCAAAAAGCTTCGTAACCATAACCAGTTATTGGTTTGCGGGCGGAAAAGGTAGATAGCTCCTTCCATAACGGGACTCTTCCCGTGAGCGTCGTAGCTTGCTCGGTTCGTCCCATTAATACCGAATCAATCAAACTCGCGCGGTCTCCAACGCTGATTCCGCTGTAAACGATCAAACCCATAGAAAATACAGAAAAAAAGCCTAATAGACTGATCCAGCGAATGCGTTGGCTAAGTCGCAAGAAGAAGATCATTGCTACACCAATAAGCATCGCTAAGAAGCTAGTTCTTGAGAGTGTTGCATAAAGTGTTAGCGTACCAAAAAGCATCAAGCCGCGGAGTAGCCATCGATTGGTAACCGACCTAGGCATGCAAAAAGCTGCTAGACAAATGGTACCGCAATAGAAAGCTTGGTTATTTGGATGTAGTGAGCCAGCAAACCGATGGCTATTGCTCCAAGGTTGTCCGCCAGCAGCTATGTCAGCTACCAAACTCATAGCGACAAAAAAAGTCACTGTCATGAGGGCCGTAAGCAGGTACTCGGTTGGTCGCAAAGCGCGAGCTAAACCGATTGCGCCCAGCGTAACGAATGCTGCTACTACAAGTCGCTTCATTGTGAGCCCAGGCACTTCTGACCATAAATAACTTGCAGCTGCCCAACTAAAAAGTGTGATGAAAAGCATTACCGAGATTTTCTGGAAGTTAAAAGCACGCTCCTTGCAATTGAAAGTGGCTAATAAACCAAAGCAGGCAAACCCAAAAAGAGAGAGCTTGCGGATAGTATCACCTTTTTGAATTTCTTTCACAAATTCGTTTTTAATTGCTTCTTCTTTTATGTCACCAATTTGCAAACCCGCAAAACTAAAATCGTGATCCACATGAAAGAATAGCAACAACAGCATCAGCGAGCAAAACAGAACGCGCCCAAGACGGATACCTTGGAGATTCGCATTGACTTGGTCGAAAGACGTTATGGCAGTCTCTGATTCCTTTGGAAACGAGCTGGCTGGCATCGTCAGGCTAGACATTTTTCATATCTCCTATCAAAGCCGACCAGTGCCATGCCAAAGCGAGCACGCAGCCGATTGTGATTCCGATACCAATGCCAACCGCTCCGTAGTGCCATACAAGAAAAACACCAAGCGTTAGATTAACGAGTAGTCGCAAAAGTGCCGAGTACATCATGAGCCTACCGCGACCTCGATTGACCGAAGCAAACTCGACTGGCACAACCAAAACCTCGGTCATGAGACCAAGTCCAAGCGTCACCAATAGCAGACGAGTAACCCCCTCAGCTGCCTCGGCGTAGACGAGTTGGACGATCATCTCACCAAAAAAACCTACGACTAGTAAAAGAGCCACCGCAAACGCAGCGATAATCAGCGTGCTTTGTAGCGTGCAGCGGTAGAGGCCTTTGACTCCTTCTTTGGCATGGATACGAGCACTAACCGGCCCCAGATAGTTGGCAATGCCAAGCACCAAAGGGTTGGCAATTTGAATGACTCCCTGTGCGGAGCCGAGCTTTCCTAATTCGGCCATGTTGGTCATTGCCGGCAAGAGCCAATTGTAGCCTTGCCTTCCGATAAGCACCGAAAGGGCCCCGCCGGTTAGCCATTTCGACAGATCCCAGTTTTGTAGCCAATCAGGCCAGATTCGATTCCATCGGAAAACCACTCGATCACTACGGTAATAGAGCCAAACGAATGAAATCGCGCAAGCCAATCCGACGGCCAGATAGGCAGTCATCGCTGTGAGTAGTCCCTGTTTAGCTAACCAAATGAGAGATCCCACCTGAACAAGCACAACGGCTAGGTCAAAAAAGCAAACCTCTAGTGACGAAAGACTCGCCAAACAAAGCCGACGAATATGCTCTCTTAGTAGCATTAAAGCGCCGCAAGGAGCCAGGACAAGAAAAAGTTTTCCGAGCGATTCGTAACTTGTAGCCAAATAGAGCACAGCGCCGACTAGCAGGATGAAAGCCGAAAAGAAGATGGTAAAGAGACCAAGGTGACATGTCGAACTACCCGCAAAGGTCGATTTGTCATGCTCTTCTAAATGATTGGCTTGCTTGGTATAAGGCGTCCAGACCATTGCTTTGGCTAGACCCAGCGCGGTTAGGTAGAGCGAGTAAGCAAGCACATAGTAGCCAAGTTGCTCTTGGCCTGCGAATCGACCAACGAATACAGTTGTCGCAAAATTTGCAACGCTTGCAATCGCTTGGTCCGCAAAAACCCAAGCCCCTTGCGGCACCGAAGTGACGAGGCGCTGAATTCCACCTATGGGGCGGTTTGCGGCAACACTTACTGAGCTACTCAATGAACTAAAGGGTTAAGGTGATGTGACCTGAGGTTTCAATTGTTTTTACGAAGCTATCTCTAGAACCGTTTCCTAAGCCAATTTGGTACGTACTCGCGATGCCGATTAAGTATGGCTCCTGAAACAGAAACGCCATCACCGCGTAATTGATGTGCGGCACGACGAGCAAGATTTTTAGTAGTAACCCCTGAATTAACGGTTAGTAGAACGCTATCGAGTTGCCGTGCAATGATTAGCGTTTGCATCAATTCCATTGCGGGTGGCAAATCAAAGACAATCATCCCGTAAGATTCTCGTAGGCCATTGATAGTCGCGGCCAAATGTTGAGGCTCGATTCCCACTCGATCCATCATGCCCTTGCTGCCAATAGGCAGAATCGAAAGCCCTTCGTTTTTCGTAGATTGCACTGCATCGCAAGCTTGGCAATCTCCGATAAGCAAATCCGCCAGTCCTCGGGAATTTTTCAGTCGATACTTTGCCGTCAGCCCAGGATGGCTCGCATTAGTATCAACAAGAAGAACCGGTCCCATACCATGATCGGCTGCCCGGTTGGCAAGGTTGGCGGCAAGGGTCGTCGTACCCGAACGTCGATCGCATGCGGTAATACCTACAGAAAAGGCAAGTCCGTGCTGATCCTCCATTTGCGGTTGCAAACGCCACAAGATGCCATCGTAGACCGATGCTCCACGACGTCGTGGAATACTGCGTGGCTTTGACGAAACCGCTTTTGATTTATTCGCCATAATCTGGTTGGTGTTATTTGTCATCGTTTCGTTCATGTTTTCGTGCGAATCGATTGAATAGAAGCGGCAAGGGAAATTGTCCAAGTAAAGCGGTGCGTAACGTTTTTAATCAGGCTGGGGCAAAATTAAGAGTAAACCCGACCATAGGTGCTTGAATCGGGGATGGTTCCCATAACAGGTAAATCAAGGGCATCTTCCACGGCATCACCATTGCGGACCTTGGTATCGACTTGCTCAAGACCCAAAAGCAGTCCCCCCGTACCTGCGAAGGCGAGCACAAGCGATCCCAAACCGACCAAAGCTTTGGAGGGGCTAACTGGCTTTTCAGCAAAAGTAGGAGCTTGGGCTATGCTCACACTCGAAATCATGTTTTCTTCGAGCGCTTCATCAATACGAGCTTGCTCAAGGTTCTCTGCATATTGAAAGTACTTTTTATTTAGTAATTGATTATCGCGTTCTAGTTCAGCAAGACGAACCTCATCGAAATTCAGTTTTTCTAAGTCACTTCGAATAAGCTCTTCCTGGTTTGCGAGTTTTTCGAGCCGCGACTTCAAGCCGGCGATTTTGCTTTCGTTTTCTTTGACGGCTAGTGATAATTGCCGATGAATCGGGTTCACATCATCCGTGGTTTCTTCACGCGTGTTGGACTGGCCATCTACGACTTCTTCAGCCGCTTCAAGTTGGGCCGAAACAGCCATTACCAAGGGATGCGTATCACTGAATCGTGATTTCAAATCCATCTTACGAACTTGTAACGCATAGAGTTGCTCGCGCAATAAATCGGCACCCTCGTTGGGAATTAGC
>CAYGQU010000007.1:5755-19237 GCA_964352045.1 uncultured Planctomycetaceae bacterium | reverse complement strand
GTCTAGAAGGGGGCGTTGAATAACCTCTCTTCGGCACTGCTAGGCGATTTGTTCCGAAGACCGTCGGTTCCGTGAGTTATCCCCTGGCGTTACAATCATGCGACTACGATGATGGAGAAGTTAAGAGGAGCAGGTTTAGATGTTCCTTTAAAGAAGAATTTTGTTGAATTATTGTGGGATTCAGGCTGGAGAGGCTCTTCGACAGTGGAGAGATAAAAGGCGAATCTCCCAAAGTGTTTGCTGAAGCTATATACCTTTGCTGGAGCTAAATAAAGGTGCAGATAAATTTTACGACACGACATGGCCACATTAGTGAAGACACGCAAGAAAAACTTATCAAGAAGGTCGAAAAGCTAACCCGATTTTTTGATCGACTTACCTCGATTGAATTGGTAGTTGATTTGCAAGATAGTCATCATCCAAAGGTCGATTTATTAGTATCGGCTGAGCACAAACATGACTTTGTTGCCCACGACAAGACTGACAACCTATTAACGACGGTCGAGTCGGTGGTACACAAGATGGAACAACAGTTAAAGAAATATAAAGAAAAAACGATCGACCAACATCGTGACCCCGAAGTCAAGCGAATTGATCCGACTCCGAACGACGTTTCGGATGATGATGAGTAACAAATGCCGGTAATTTGTATTTGCTAGTACAGCGTTTTTGTACAGTTTGAAAATTCTGTCAAGTTGCTGGATATCTTGGGGTTACGGTGGGATCCATCGAAATTAAAAACACGTTTACTACACGCCTTTAGCTTAGGCACTGAGATGAATACCGATGCCATTTTGATGGTGTTTAAGTAGGATTCCATTGCTAGGCTTTATGAACACAGAAAGTATTTAGTCAACGATGAATTTCGCAGACTTCATCAGCAAAAAAGCTATTATCCCTCAGCTAACCGCTACGGACAAAGAGGGAGTTGTACGTGAGATGACTCAGTCACTTCTGGACGCCGGCGAAATCGCGGAAGACCAGTTTGAAGGAATCGTCGCAAAAATTTTAGAGCGTGAGGAACTCGGCAGCACCGGCATTGGCCGAGGTGTCGCAGTTCCCCATACAAAGCACCCTTCGGTTGAAAAACTGTGCGGTGCCGTTGCCGTGAGCGAAGGTGGCGTTGAGTTTGAAAGCCTCGATGGCGACCCGGTTCATTTGTTATTCCTGTTGGTATCTCCTCCCGAACGGCCAGGAGACCACCTAAGGGCCCTAGAGAATGTTTCTCGCCAGTTGCGTGACGACTCGTTCTGTCGCTTTCTCAAGCAAAGCAAAACACAGGACGATATTTGGCAACTGCTTGAAGAAGCAGACAATAATCAATTTGGTGGCTAATCGCCTTTGTAAAGCAAAGGGCTTGTCATAGTCGATAAGCACGCTTGTTTTATGGATTTGGTTGAAGTTACCTCAAGCGAAAGGAGTAGGCCTGTGGCGACGCGGCACGCAGTGGTGCAGCACGCCGATGGCCTGCATGCCAGGCCGGCTGAGCTCGTTGCTCGGCTTGCGATGCAGTACACGTCAAAAATTGAATTGGTGCGAGACTCACGCCGAGTCGATGCCAAGAGTATCCTCAGCGTCTTGACGCTTGGTGCTCAAAAAGGGATTGAGCTTGTAATCGAAGCTGATGGTCCTGATGCAGAAGATGCCGTCGAATCCATTGCCCAACTTCTCGAAAGCGATTTCGCTATAGAGAATTAAAGGCGTGCCTACCGACGTTGCCTGGATCGGGAGCGAAACAACTATTTAGGAACGTTATTTTTCAGCTTGTTAGCAAGCTACGTTTCATAGTTGCGTTTCAAGACGACGATACAGCTATCCGCTTAAACTAAACACAACAAACTTAAACAACCCCGGTGCCTAGTAGGCGATTGAAGTCGATTCATTGGTCGGTCAAACACGTTGGTCGATATAACTGAAGAGACTTCAAGGCGATCGCTGAGCAGCTTTGAATTTTGCTAAGTCAATCTCTTCAAATAAAATAGATGTTCGACGAGGTAAAAAGAAGGCAGTCTGGTTGCGCGAATCAAACGATGAGTCTTAGTATTTAAGACGGCGTTCGAAGTCGATCAGCCCTGGCACCCGAGAGGGCACGATGTTACGCCTGCAAGGGATCGCGGTATCGCCCGGTGTGGCGATTGGCGCAGCGCTAGTCATGGACAACGAGGGATTTCGAATCCCCCGTCGTTTCCTGCCGCGCGACGCGATCGATTCCGAGATCAACCGACTCAAGCAGGCGATTTCTGACACGACGGCTGAAATCGAAAAAAATCGGGAGCATGTTACCGACCGATTGGGCGATGACTACGGTTCGATATTTTCTGCTCACGCGCAGATGGTCAACGATCCGAAGCTGATTCAAGAGCTCGAATCGCTTATCCAAGAGCGGCACTATTCGGCAGAATACTCAGTTAGCCGAGTCTTGCGAAGCTATGCAAAGGTATTTCAGACGCTTGACGACAAGTACCTTGCCGAACGAGCAAATGATATTTTCGATATCGAAAAGCGGCTTCTACGCCGCCTGCTGGGCGAGCGTCGCGAAGAGTTAGCGCAAGTTACCTCAGAAGTGTTGGTCTTGGCCCGTAATCTGACACCTAGTGAAACAGCGAGCATGAAGCCCGAGTTCATTAAGGGCTTCGTTACCGAAACGGGTGGCCCAGGTAGCCATACCGCGATCGTAGCCGAAGGGCTTGGGATTCCGGCAGTAGTTGGCGCGGGTAATTTCCTCTCGGATGTTTCGGGAGGAGAAACGGTCATCATTGATGGTGATCAGGGGCTCGTCATTTTGCGGCCAAATGAAGAAACGCTTGCAAGGTATCAAGAGGAAGTCAGCGAGCAGAAAGATTACGCAGCTAAGTTAGTTGGGCTTAACAAACTTCCATGCCAGACAAAAGATGGGGTACGAATCGAGCTGCATGGCAACATTGAATTCCCCAACGAGGCTCCTTTTTGTCTTGAAAAAGGAGTTGATGGCATTGGTTTGTATCGAACCGAGTTTATTTATCTGATGCGCAATGAAGTTCCTTCCGAGGAAGATCATTTCGAGAAGTATCAAGAAGTTGTTGAAGCGATGCAAGGCTTACCAATCGTCATGCGAACGCTCGATTTGGGGGCCGATAAAATGTCGATGCTTCCAGCTCCCGAAGATGAAAAGAATCCATTTCTTGGGCTGCGCAGTATTCGTCTCGCGCTAAAGCACGTTGATTTATTTCGTGTACAGCTGCGCGCCATTTTACGAGCCAGTGCCTTTGGTGATGTTCGTATCATGTTCCCTTTGATTAGCAATCTGATGGAACTGCGGCGAGCCCGTATGGTGCTAGCTGATGCCATGGAAGACTTAGACGAAAAAAAAATTGCTTACAATCGAGATATCCAAGTAGGTATGATGGTTGAAGTCCCGTCAGCCGTAATGATGATGGAACGCTTCTGCCAAGAAGTCGACTTCTTTAGCATTGGAACCAACGACTTAGTCCAATACGCATTGGCTGTTGACCGCAGTAATAAAGACGTTGCGTCGCTCTACACGAGCTCTGATCCAGCAGTTATTAGGCTGATCAAAATGGCGGTCGATACGGCTATTGCCGCAGGTAAACCAATCAGCATGTGTGGGCAAATGAGTGGGACGCCACTCTATACGATGCTGCTTGTGGGACTTGGTTTGCGTAGCTTAAGCGTAACGCCAGCAGCTGCTCCTGAAATTAAAAAAGCCTGTCGAGCTGTCACATTAGCAGAGTGCGAAGCGTTAGCTGAGCGTGTGCTGACACTTGATACGGCACAAGATGTAAAGAACTGTCTCCGAGAAGAGTTGTTAAGCCACAAGCCAGAGCTGTTCATATAGCTAACTTCAAAACCTAATAATACAAACACGATTGCCGCCATCGGTTAGAAAACTAATGTAAGGCCGGCACCAAAAAATAAGTAGAAGAGAAATAGATTATGAAAACCGAGATGCTAATCAACGTTTCGCAACCGGAAGAATGCCGGATTGCAATCGTTGAAGATGGCTTGCTAGAAGAGCTTTATACTGAGCGAAGCAGCCAAGACAACTATGTGGGAAATATCTACAAGGGTAAAATCGTTAACCTCGAACCAAGCATTCAAGCAGCTTTTGTTGATTTTGGTGTCGGTCGCAACGGCTTTTTGCACATTAGTGATGTGGAATCACAATACTTCCGCCAGGGTGGTTTTGATCCTGATATGCCAATCGAACCAGGCAGCCAGTTCACACGTCCCGAAGAAGAAACCGAGGACGTGGATGATGACGATAAGGAGGATGGCAGCGTTGCGACGCGGTCGAAAGTAAAGAAGCGTCGCCCTGGCGTTAGGCCACGCGTGAAACCACCAATCCAAGACATTTTCCGCAAGGGCGATGAAGTCGTTGTTCAGGTAATCAAGGAGGGCATTGGCACCAAAGGCCCAACGCTTTCTACCTATATCAGCATCCCCGGTCGCTACTTGGTACTGATGCCAGCGCTGGGGCGTATTGGCGTTTCACGCAAGATTGAAGACGATGACGATCGGAAACGCTTGCGTGGAATTCTGCGTGAACTCAATCCACCGAAGGGTCTCGGTTTTATTGTTCGTACAGCCGGCACGGACCGTACCAAGAAAGATCTTTCACGCGATCTTGCTTACTTAATCCGATTGTGGAAGATGATTGTGCGTCGGATGGGTAAACAAGAAGGCCCGGGAGATTTGTACGAAGAAAGTGATATCGTGATTCGTACGATTCGCGATATCTTCTCTAGCGACATCGATGCCATTCACATTGACGAACCCAAGGCCTTTGAAAGGGCACGCGACTTCTTACAAGTCGTGATGCCACGTTACGTTGATCGGCTTCATCTTTACGAAGGAAACGAACCACTTTTTCATAAGCATAAGCTCGACGACGAGATTTCGCGGATCAATCAACGGCAAGTTCCTCTTAAGGGAGGTGGCTCGATTGTCATTGACCAAACCGAGGCACTAGTTGCAATTGACGTCAACAGTGGAAGCTTTCGCACGAACGGCGGTGCCGAAGAATCTGCCTTTCAACTCAATAAAATTGCTGCCAAAGAAATTGCAAGGCAACTACGCCTTCGCGACCTAGGTGGCGTCATCGTGAATGATTTTATTGACATGCGAAAAGATCGCTATCGTCGCACTGTAGAGCGAACACTCAAAGAAGCGGTTGAACGTGACCGCGCCCGAACCAAGATCTTGCGAACGAGCCCGTTTGGTTTGATCGAAATGACTCGCCAGCGAATTCGACCTAGCCTAAAACGAAGCGTTTATATGGAATGTCCCTCGTGCCTTGGCTCGGGGCTTGTCAAATCAGCTGAGAGCATGGCGATCGAAGTCATCCGTAAGATGATCCAGGCAGCACATCATGATCGTGTTGTGAAACTGACCGTGACAGTTGAGGAAGAGGTCGCGAACTATTTGAACAATCGCAAACGTCGAGAATTGGC
Source organism: uncultured Planctomycetaceae bacterium (assembly GCA_964352045.1). Classification (GTDB taxonomy): domain Bacteria; phylum Planctomycetota; class Planctomycetia; order Pirellulales; family Lacipirellulaceae; genus CAYGQU01. The sequence goes on along the minus strand of CAYGQU010000007.1, from coordinate 13,787 downwards.
TCAGATGGAGGATGAAGGCCGGATTGAAGCCTTAATTTTAGGTCGCGAGGGAGTTTCCCCTGAATTTTTACGCCTCGAATGTTTGGATGAAGGGGGCCGCGAGGTTCGTGTCAGCTAACTTTGGCAATTTCCGCAGTAACTTTAGTTGCAAGATTTTGCGTTAGTAGGTTGGCCTAAAGGTGGTCGATAGTTGCAATTATCGAGTTGAACCGAGGTCGATTAGACCATTGAACACTAAAATGCTGGTTTTTCCTGGCTTCAGGGGCTCGACCACCACCCCGCTTCAAGGTATCTTACGAGCTTCTTTCCGCCGGATTATTCCCGGCGGGGGTTCGACAAACCCTTTAATTTTGCCCATCTAAGATGGGCGCAGCCCACGAGACAGGTCACACAATTATGTACGCAATCATCGTTGACGGCGGACGTCAGTACAAAGTCGAAGAAGGCCAAGAATTGGCAATCGATTTCCGTGACCTCAAATCGGGCGAATCGGTGACGTTTGATCGCGTGCTCGCGGTAGGGGCGGGTGCTGACTTGAAGTTTGGTACGCCCGTTGTTGATGGTGCTTCGGTGACTGCCGAAGTGCTAGGCACTGCTCAGGGCCCTAAGGTCGATGTACAGAAGCTTCGTCGTCGTAAGAACAGCCGTCGCCACACAGGCCACCGTAAGATGCTGACCAAGGTCAAGGTAAGTAAGATCGCTGGCTGAGCGATGTTCACTTTAGTTTTCTAGGGCTGCTTCGAAGGATAGGTTAATTGCCTGCGATCCTCTTTTTTACGCGGTCGGAGCGCTACTACCATCAGGCACCGGTTAGGTGAATCCCTCCTGTGTTTTACAGGAGGGTGTTGGTTCATTCAGCACTAATGCAGTACAGCGATTTACTGGAACGGATGTAGAGTTCGTTGTCGATGATGGCAGGCGTGCCGCTGAAATCACCACCATCGTTGAGTGTATTGTTTTCAAGTTGCTCGAATTCGTTGCCAAGCCGAACGACATAGGCTTCGCCTGATCGGTTAAGGCAATAGAATTTGTCGCCTACGACAATGGGTGATGCATAAGGCATGTTGTTGAAGCGTGCTTGGCGTCCTTGTCTGTTGTCGGAACGTTGTGCTTCTCTTTGGCCCGCTGCCGAACTCGTAAATCGAGATTGGTAGACTACTTCGCCCGTTGCAGCAAGGATGCAACTAAGGCCGCTTCTGCCGATCCAATAGATTTTGTCTTCATAAGCGATTGGTGTGGGGATACCACCACGATGTGACCCACGCCATAAGACATGCGTATCGGTTACGTCTCCCTTGCCCCCCACACGCACTGCGATCGAACCACCACGACCGGCTAAGACGTAAACGACGTCATCCACGACCAAAGGGCTTGTGCTTATCGTATCGTTGTCGAGTCCAATGCTAGTCCACCTTTCAATGCCCGTCATTGGATCGAGTCCAATCATTTTGAACGGCGCTGCAATAACGAGGTCGGTTCGGCCTTCGGCTGATGTTGCGATAACAGGGGTCCCCCACACGCCATCAAGGCCCTCAAGTTCATAACGCCAAACTTCTTTCCCGTCAGCTTTGTTTAAGGCAACGAGCGCATTGTCTTCTGCAAAGGCAGCAACCAGAAGCAAGTCGCCATACAGTATTGGGCTTGCAGCCGAACCCCAATCTTTCGCTCCAAAGCCATCGCCACAATTTTTTCGCCAGATCTCATTTCCTTCTAGGTCATAGGTGACGATACCACTTTTTCCGAAGTAGGCGTAAATGTACTTGCCATCAGAAACAGGTGTGTGCGAAGCATAGCCATGTTGTGTCAGCATACCCGCATACTCGTCTTCGGGTAGTTCAGCAGCGATCGACTTCGACCACAAGATTTTCCCCAAGTGACGGTCAACGCTAACTAATACTCGTTCGAGTTTGGCTTGATCTCCCGGATCATCTTCTTTTGTAACGCCGTAGCCGGTCCAGCAAGTTATGAAAAGTTGGTTGTCTACGATAATGGGGCTAGAAGATCCAGGGCCAGGCAAATCGATCCTCCATTTGACATTTTCGCTGTCACTCCATTTCATTGGTGGTGCCGATGCAGAGCTTATGCCTGATCCGTTGGGACCACGAAATCGCATCCAATCGTTGGCAAGTAAGGGGGTGGAAGCGAGTAGTATGAGTACCAATGAAATGCTACTCAGTCTTTGGCTGACGGATGTAAAGCGATTCAAGCTGGTTAACGTGGGGAAAGCGTGCATTGGTAGTTTCCAGATCGGGGGATCTTCTTGTGGGAGTATCGTTCGAGCATTCTATGCCTCAAGTTGCAAAGCTCAAGAAACTTTTTCTATCTCCATTGCGCTGAGCTGTTTTCAAATGAAGCCTATGAGCATTGCCTGTGAGTATTGCCTGTGAGTATTGGGAGTAGTTCTTTGAATGTGATTAGCTTGGCGTGATTAACTCAGGGCGTAGTAAACTCTGGGTTCACTTAACACCGAGCCTCGGTAGCGTAGTCCAGAGCGCCATGAGGCAGGCTCCCTAATGCTGGCAAGAATAGCCATTATTTCCACTCAAGACATCGCAGCTTATCTGTCTTAACAACTCAGTTGTTTTGTCATCAAAAAACTTTGGATTTGGTTTTATGAAGACAAAGGGACGTGATATTTCCCTAACTTCAATCACAGATAGAGTTTAGAGTCCTCGTCTGGTCTTCATGCTATCTTAGCAATCACTTCACCATTAGCCACAACCTGTTGTGTGCTAGCAACTTACGAAATACAAGAAATTCCGTTGACGGCGGGCTCGAAGCGAGTAAGATTTGGCCCTTCAGCAACCCAAATGTTGTATCCAAAAGGGCATAGGATACAATATATTGGGGTTAGATGACTTGATTCCCTCTCTTTTTCGAGAGTTATATCCGATAAGACCCACATGTTGGGGCAACGATCCATCCGGGTTAAACGATCCATCCGGTCTATAAGCTTGGATAGATCGTCCCAAGAGCCGAGCTTTCCGCAACCTTAGTGCTGTTTGTGGAAGCGAGACTAAGGATTGCCTCTGCATTGGTTTGAGTGTGATGAGAGACTAGCTATAGCCGGTCGGTGGAAACGTCCGATCATGAGTCTTGATGGGTGCGTATACTTTTGTATACTAATCCTGAAAACGGTATGGATGCCCTTACTAATAATTTGAGCCCCTACAGGAGGTAGCCATGGCAACGGTCGACGCTGGCTTTGCAACAACCAATAATCCAAACGATGCATCCAATCAGAATGCATCGAACCCAAACGGTGGAGAGCAATCGAAACGCTTTCATGGACGTTTGAAGATTGATGCGAATTTCTGCCCACCTGCCACGGGAGAAGGGGCCGTCGCCGATCCGTTCGATACGGTGAATTGGGAAATTCGGACTTCGCAAATCAAAGGCGAAAAGGGCGACGTTCTCTTTGAACAAAATAATTGCGAAGTTCCAACCTTTTGGAGCCAATTAGCAACCAACGTCATTTGCAGTAAGTACTTCTACGGAGAAGTAGGCACGCCTGAGCGTGAGTACAGCGTTCGTCAGCTAGTTCACCGTGTAAGCCGAACCATTACGGATTGGGGGCTTCAGGATGGCTACTTTGCTTCGCAAGAAGATGGCGAAAGGTTCTATCGAGATTTGAGTTGGCTTTGTTTGCATCAGCATGGTGCATTCAACTCGCCGGTTTGGTTCAACGTTGGTTTGTACCATCAGTACGGCGTCACTGGGGCGAAGTGCAACTGGCGATGGGATCCGGTCGCGCAGGATGTCACCCAGCCTGATAACCCGTACGAGTACCCTCAAGGCTCTGCCTGCTTCATCCAAGCAGTCGATGACAACATGGAAGACATCATGCGCCTCGCACAAAGCGAAGCGATGTTGTTCAAGTTTGGCTCGGGTACTGGTACCGATCTTTCGACCCTTCGCTCGAAGCGAGAAAAGCTATCGGGTGGTGGCCAACCCTCGGGGCCCCTCTCGTTCATGCGGGTCTACGACCAAATCGCAGCCGTAGTGAAGTCGGGAGGCAAAACTCGCCGTGCTGCCAAAATGCAGTCGATTAAGGTATGGCACCCCGATGTCATGGAATTCATTGAGTGCAAATGGGTTGAAGAGCAAAAAGCTCAAACGCTTATCGCCAGCGGTAAGTACGATTCCAACTTCAATGGCGAAGCTTATAGCTCAGTAATGTTCCAAAACGCGAACCTATCGGTTCGTTTAACCGACGATTTCATGTCAGCCTTCGAGAAGAACGAAGATTGGCAAACACGATATGTTACTGACAACACGATTGCTGGGCCTACCTATCCAGCTCGTGAAGTGATGGATCGCATGTCTGAATGTGCTTGGCACTGTGGCGATCCGGGCGTTCAGTACGACACGACGATCAATCGTTGGCATACTTGCCCCAATAGTGGCCGCATCAATGCGTCGAACCCCTGTAGCGAATACATGTTCCTTGACGATACGGCATGCAACTTGGCAAGTATCAACCTGATGAAGTTTGTTCGCAAGGAAGATACTGCCGAAGGCAAAGCAGGAACGTTCGACGTCGAGCGTTATCAAGCTGCCAACCGGATTTTCTTTATCGCCCAAGAAATCTTGGTCGATCACGCAAGCTACCCCACAGATGACATTGCTCGCAACAGCCATCGGTTCCGACCACTTGGTCTTGGTTACTCGAACCTTGGCAGTGTGCTGATGTCGAGTGGGTTGCCTTATGACTCGGACGAAGGCCGCGGCGTTTGTGGCGCGATCACCGCCCTGATGCACGGGACGGCTAACCTAACCAGTGCCGAATTGGCCGAGGCAGTTGGCACGTTCGATCGCTATGAAGAGAACCGTGAGTCCATGCTTCGTGTCATGCAAATGCACCGCGATGAAGTGGCCAACATCAATGAGACTTGCCCAAGTTACCTCGTCGAAGCGGCCCATAAGGTTTGGAACGACGTCGTATCGGCAGGCGCTGTTCACGGGTTCCGTAACGCCCAGGCAACCGTCTTGGCACCAACGGGTACAATTAGTTTCATGATGGACTGCGATACGACTGGCATAGAGCCTGACATCGCCCTCGTGAAGTACAAGCAACTTGCCGGTGGAGGCATGCTGAAAATCGTCAACCAGACGGTTCCTGCGGCGCTGACAAAGCTCGGCTACGATCAGCCCGAGATCGAATCAATCTTGGCCTATATCGACCGAGAAGATACGATCGAAGGAGCTGCTGACATCAAGCCCGAGCACTTGCCCGTTTTTGATTGTGCGTTTACCCCAGCCGGTGGTACGCGAAGCATTCCTTGGCGTGCTCACATTACGATGATGGCTGCCGCTCAGCCTTTCCTGTCGGGAGCAATCTCGAAGACGGTCAACATGCCGCGTGAGACGACGCCAGAAGATATTGCCTTGGCCTATCACGATGGTTGGAAGCTTGGTCTCAAGGCGTTAGCCATTTACCGCGATGGCTCGAAGGATAGTCAGCCCCTCAATACGAGTCTCGACTCGGATAAGGGTGCCGCCGAAGAAACGACCATGCCAAAGCCTCGTCGCGAGCGATTGCCCGACACCCGTGAGTCAAAAACGCACAAGTTCAGCGTTGCAGGCCACGAAGGTTACATCACGGTCGGTATGTTCCCCGATGGGCGTCCTGGTGAGTTGTTCATTACCATGGCTAAAGAGGGAAGCACGATCGGTGGTTTGATGGATGCCTTCGGCACGTCGGTCTCGATGAGTTTGCAGTACGGCGTACCGCTCGAGGATTACGTCCGTAAGTTCAGCCACATGCGGTTCGAGCCACAGGGTCATACCAAGAACCCTGACATTCGCATCGCTAAAAGCTTGATTGACTACATCTTCCGTTGGCTTGGCATCACGTTTTTGCCAGGCTACAAGGAAGCGTCGCTAGGCCAGCCGCTCGATGCCGGGTCATCATCACCGACGAAGCAGAAAAACCCGCCGGCCGATGATCTCACCGAGATCAAGCCCGTCGCCAAGAAGGCAGGCGGGCAAAGTTTCAATCGTTCCAGTTCTGACCAGACCGGTGCGGGGCAAGAAGCCAGCGCTTCGACCAATGCTCAACTAAACGGCCATTCGGTGAACGGCCAATCTTCTCAGAGCAGTCCACCACCTGTAAGCGAAGAAATTAGCGCTAAGCTACTTGAACGAGCAGGTGTTGCGATCAGCGAATCGGGTAGTTCCATTACACGGAACGATCAGTTTGCAGGTTTTCAGGCAGACGCTCCCGCTTGTGATAACTGTGGCTCGATCACGGTTCGCAATGGGAACTGTTATTTGTGCCACAACTGTGGTGCATCGATGGGATGTAGTTAGATACAAAGCGGTCAGTATTTAGCGATCAGCCGTAACTTGTAATAAGCTGGCCGCTGACGGCTCTTCAAAACATCTGCCGGTCGCATGAAGCTTAGGGCATTGAAGCCCGCCGGCAGTTTTTTCCAAATCGCATAGCAAGCCCAACGAAACCAGGGTTTCGTTGGGCTTTTCTATGATTTACGAATGCGCCTATGCGAGTAACGCTTATTTGGGAAACGTTACTTCCATCCCTAATTAGGGGGGGTAGGAATTGCCCTTAGGGGCGATTTAGAAAGAAGTTCTAAAATGTTATGTAGATTGTGTGAAATCTCGGGAAAAAACCTTGCAGCTCTCGTTTATACGGGTATTCTAAGGGTCGTGGCGTGAACGTGCAGTCAGGCGAGGCAGGAACGCGCAACGAGGATTCCCACCGTTATTCCCCCCTTTACTCGGTCTTCGTCTGTCCTCTGAGATTCAAGCTGTTGGTTATGATAGCCACGGCCATTGTTTACTGAGCACCTAGACCATCCAACACCTGGAGATGTTTCTAATGAAGAAGCTTATGAGTTTTGTTTTCGCTGCCTTGTTTGCAGCAACCACGGCTAATGCCGCGACCCTTCTTACGGAAGATTTTTCTTATCCTGATGGTAGCCTTGTACCTAATGGTGGTTGGGTAAACCATAGCGGTACCGCAGGCGATTTGTTAGTTGATTCAGGAGCGGCTGTTGTTGAGCACGGCGCTCCATCAGAAGATGCCCACGTTAAGTTCGTTGGCACCCCACTTTCAAGTGGTGTAGTAACCGCTACTTTTGACATTGTAGTTGATGATGATACCGTCATCGGCGGTGGCGATTATGAGTACTTCGCCCACTTCATGGAAGAAGGAACCTTCAACTTTGTTGCTCGCTTAGACATTGTTGCACCTGAAGATGGTGGTGATTACACCTTGGGTATTTCTGCTGACACAAGTACCGCTCAAGCAGTTCTTGGTGTAGATTTTGCATTTGGCGACACCGTTGCAGTGACTCTTAGCTATGATATCTCAACGGCCATTGCAACATTGTCTGCTGGTGGCGAAACCGAGTTTAGCTCGGTTGGTAACACTAACGATTTGGTTGACTCCTTTGCATTTCGTCAATCGGACTCTTCCAATAACGAAACAATTATCGTTGATAATCTAGTTGTTACCGGTCCAGATCCCGTAGTCCCTGAGCCAACTTCGGTTGCTCTCGTACTCTTCGGTGCTTCAGCTTTCGGTGCCGTCTCAATGCGTCGTCGTCTTGGCTGAGAATGGATTCAGTTGAGATTTCCTCAACTGAGTAGCTGATAAAACAAAAGCCGCTGTTGGGTCACCCCAGCAGCGGCTTTCTTTGTTTTATACAGATTTGATTTTTTTGGATTATTTCCTTCGTATTGAATCACTCTCCATTGTCTTGCTCCACTTATCGGACCCGATTGATGCTTCATGAATCTCGAAGTGTTTGGTCTCTTCGCTATGATACTGGGTAATCATTTTCATCTGTTTTGGCTCTCCCGTCATCCAGTCTTTGCATACCGCTTTGAGGGTTAAGGTCTTTTTGGCAGCGTCATATTGGCCTTTGGAAACAACCAGTGGGCTTGCCATGCTATCAATCCAAGTGGAGATGTACTGTTGGGTTTCGGGGTCATAGCCGTTTTGGCCAACGCCCACGAAAGGCATGCCAGCAAGATCCCCTTCAAATTTTGCAATCAGCCAGAAGCC